>JANWHV010000190.1 GCA_025450255.1 Chloroflexota bacterium
GTGCTGACCCTCTGGGTGCTCGAGGCGGCGCTGCGCCAGTGCGCGGCGTGGCATCAGGCCGGCTTCCCGTTTGGCGTCTCCGTGAACATATCGGTGCGCACCCTGCAAGACACGCAATTGCCGGATACCGTGGCCTGGCTGCTGCATCGGTACGGCGTGGCGCCGGAGATGCTGACCCTGGAGATCACCGAGAGCACCCTGATGGCCGATCCGCTACGCGCCATGAACGTGCTCACGCGTATGGCCAAGATTGGCGTGCGCATCGCGATCGACGATTTCGGCACCGGTTACTCCTCGCTGGCCTATCTCAAGGGTTTGCCGATCCACGAGATCAAGATCGATAAGTCATTCGTGATCGGCATGGGCAGCGGCGAGAACGACACGGCCATCGTGCGATCGGTGATCGAGCTAGGACATAACCTCGGCATGCAAGTGGTGGCCGAAGGGGTGGAGCACCGGCCCGCCTGGAACATCCTGGTCGACATGGGCTGCGATATCGCCCAGGGCAACTTCATGAGCCTGCCCGTACCGGCCCATGAGCTGGAGGCCTGGCTTGCGCGGGCCGGCCAGTTTCCGGCGGCGGGGGCCTCCGGATGAGGCTGGGTGGGCGTGGACTGCGGTCCACGCCAAAACGCGAGGTGGCGATCGGGCCTGGCCTGCGGCCGGTTGGGGTGTGAGGGCCTCCAGATAAATCTGGACGGCAGTGACCGCGGACCGGATAAATCCGGTTGGGCATGATACGGCGCGTGAGGAATTCCCAAATCGCACATATTCCAGCAGGCGATGATCCACGGAGACCAGATGCCGGTGTAGAGCCCCATGGCGGCCACCTGTTGCAACTGACGTCGCGCCCGATCGGCGTAGGGCGAACTGGTGTTGAGGACGGCACGGATCATCCCACCGCCTTGTGCGCGTGCTTCCATGGCAGCGTGCCCGGCCGTGCGTCATGGAGCAACTCCATCTCCGTCGCGCTCGTCGGCTGGTCTTCGCCCAGCGGCGCGGCGCGGTCATGCAGATGATCGGCGGCCTTGATGGCCCGCGCCGAATCGCCGTTCCTGATGCGCTCGATCTCCGCCAGCGGGATCAGGGTGCGTCCGCCGCGTTCCGCGCCACGGATATACCCCGCCCTGCACCAAGCGAGGACGGTGTTCGGCGAGCGGATTCCGAGGCGGCGCCAATTACCGCCGTGGCGATGCCTATCGCGTACGACGCACGGGCACGGCTTCGCCGGATTGCGCCGAGGCGTAGATCGCTTCAATAATCGCCAGGGCCTCGAGACCGTCCCGCACCGAAACCGGAGGCTCGCCGCCGGTCCGAATCGCCGCCAGGAACGCGCGCATTTCCTCAAGATGAGGGTCCGACTCGTCCAGGCGCGGCGTGATGTCGACCTGCTCGCCATCCAGGGTCGTGAAGATTGACAGGCCGGACTGGTCGTCATTGGTCAGGCGCGCGCCTCCGGCGCTGCCCAGGAGTTCGAGGCTCAGATCGTCGTCGCCGATGAACGCGGCCCAACTCGTTTCGACCAGCACCGTGGCCCCGTTCGCCAGCGTGACCATGCCCGCGGCGAAGTCCTCGACGTCGAAGAGATCGGCGGGCGCGGCTTCGCTTCCCAGCAAAGAGGACACGACACGCGCGCGCTCCAGCCCGAAATGGGCATGGGCGACGCCGAAGGCCGCGATCGGCTGCGGATACCCCATCATGTGCAAAGCCAGGTCCAGCACATGGACGCCAATGTCGATCAACGGCCCTCCACCGGCCGCCATCCTGGAGGTAAACCAGCTTGCGCGCGGTGGCAGCCCCTGCCGGCGGAGCCAGCGCGCTCGCGCGTAATACACCGTGCCCAGGCGGCCAGCCGTGACCGCCTGGCGCAGTGCCTTCGCCGGCGCCCTGAAGCGATTGTTGAAGCCCAGCATGACCAATCGGTCCGACTGCTCCACGGCGTGGACGATGGCCAGGCCGTCATCCACGCTGTGAGCCAACGGCTTCTCCAGAAGCACATGCTTACCAGCCGCGATTGCCGCCAGGGTGACTGTCCGGTGCAGCGCGTTTGGCACGGTAACGATCGCGGCATCGATGTCGGGTCGCTCGAGCAGGTCCGCGTAGTCGCCGTAGCACGAGGGGGGAACGTCGCACTCTTCGACCAGTCGCTGGCAGGCTCCCTTATACGGGTCGCTGACGGCGACCAGCCGCGCCCCAGGCAGGGTGCGAAGGTTTTCGGCATGGATGCGACCCATCGCGCCACAACCGATGATGCCGATGCCAAGCTCCTGGGGTGTGGACGACACGCTCATTCTCCTCATTACGACGATTCCGGGTCATGCCTGCCGTCTCATTTTCGACCGAAGGGCTGTACTGCACGATCGGGGCACATACTGTGATGTGGCTGGGGCCTCGCGGCGCGCGTCATCGTGCCTCGGCGTGGGCTATTGTCAATGTCCTAGGCGAATTCAATCACATCAGGCCCTCCGCGGCAGCACTGATTTCAACCGAATGCCTGCCGAGCAGTGCCGGCCCCAGCCGGTGCCGTCGAGCGGGGGCATGCGACGATCGTCAGGCCCAGCCGCGGGACCGCATGTTGTGTAAGCTTAGTCGCGCGGCCTCCATTGGTGGCCGTTTCGTGGAGAGATCCTGCTCTACGATATACCATGCCGTACCGGCCTCCTGGCCGGCGGCGACAATGGCATCCATGTCCAGGATGCCCTCACCAACCTCCGCGAAGGACCGATCGGTATCGGCGGCCATGTCTTTCATGTGGATGATCCGGCAGCGACTGCCCAGTCGTCGGATGTAGGCAGCGGGATCGACGCCGCCATATTGTGCCCAATACACGTCGAACTCCGCGGCCACCAGGTCCGTACTGGCGGCGTCCATCAGGATGTCGTATGCGCGGTGGCCGGTCAGGCGCGCAAACTCGAATGCATGGTTGTGATAGGCGAATTGCAGCCCATACTCCTTCGCTTTGGCTCCCGCACCCGACAAAATCTGGCCGAGGGCCTGATACGCCGCCGCATCTCCCCGGCGCTCCTCTGGGATGGAGGGGCAGACGGCGTAGCCGCAGCCCATCTCCTTCGCCGCCATCAACGCGCCGGACGGATCGCGTACCAATGCCTCGAAACCGATGTGCGCGGCGACGGCCTCCAGGCCAAGGTCCGTCAGTCCCGCCTTGAGCGCGGTGGCCGTCATGACCGTGGGCGGATCGATCTCGACTGCCGTGTAGCCGATCTCCGCTACCTGCCGTAACGTCCCAACATAGTCCGTGGCCAGATCGTCGCGCACGGTATACATCTGCAGGGCAACGGGCAACTTCGCCATTGGTTCTTTCCTTTCAGCGGAAGCGCGGCCTACCGCCGCGCACGGCACACGACATTCAGGCAGCCTGCCAGCATCCGCATCCGCGCGGGCCTTGCGATCGTTCCTTAACCTTATCAGGGAAGGATGAGCGGTGGATCATCCCTCACGCCGCCCGCTCGATCTCGCTATCGTCTACAGGGAAGACCCGCAGGGCCTCGCGCTCCCAGTGCCGCCCATGCCGGCGCAGCACTAGCGTGAGCGCGATCGTCACCAGGGCGGCGCCTACCATGCCCGCGATGCCCAGCGGACCGGTGACGCTCGCCCCCAGCCCGTAGCCGAGCAAGCCCATCACGATGGCCCAGAGCACGCCGCCCGCCGCGTTGTAGAACGCGAAGCGTGGCCAGGGCATGCGTGTCGCGCCGGCCAGGAAGGCGGCGAAGATGCGCAGCACGACCACGAAGCGCCCGAAGAATACCGCCTTGCCGCCAGGCTTCCGGAAAACGTAGCGGCCCACGAGCAGCGCCCGCCCGCCCCGTCCAGCCGTGCCGAGACGGCGCTCCAGGCGGCTACCCACCAGGCGGCCAAGAAGATAGCCAAGGTTATCACCCAGGATCGCGCCCGCCGCCGCCGCGGCGATCACGAGGGTGATCGCGAGGTGGCCGCTGATGCCGGCATAGACCGCCGCGGTCAGCAACATCGTCTCGCCCGGAATCGGCAACCCCATGCTCTCCCCGGTCACCAGGAGCAGCACGGCCCAATAGCCGTAGGTCGTCATAAGACTTGCGATGTCGATACCAAGGAACATTGTCTCTCCCCCCACGGCGGCAATCAAGCCGTCGCGCCCACTGCACGCAGCGTAAGACAGATCTGTGTCGCCCGTATGTGAAGCGCGTCACAATGCCGCGTCAAATATGTAGCGAAACCGTGGCGAGGCGCCGCTCCAACCGATTCAATACGCGCCGGGCCGCGGTCGCGGCCTCATCGAGCACCCAGCGTATCGAGCACACGGTCGAGCCCAGACAAGCGCTCGCGGCGTGGCCTTGGCGTCAGGGAGACAGCCGTGCCATCTGGCCTGTAGTACGATGGATCGCCGCGCGCGGATCACGCCCGCCGGCCAGGTCGGCGGCATGGAACTCGAATGGAGGGCGGGCTAGCTATCCTCGGGCTACGCGACTTCGGCGAAACCCGACAGCACTGCTCACTCGGACCCAGGCGGCAGTATTTCCTGCCGACCGTGGTAGCGAGGCTGATAGCCGATCGCCACACGGGCGCGGCTGATGTCCAGGAGCGACCAGCGCGCCGGGCGTTCGCCGGGACGGCGCGGTACTCGCGGGAAAAAGCGATCCAGTAACTCTTCCGTCGGCAGATCCGCCGTGGTGTCGTCCGCCGTGACATAGAGCGGCTGGTGTCCTTGCAGGGTGGCCTCGACCGCCAGCACGCAGGCATTGGCGGCATCGCGCAGATCAACCGACGCCCAGAGCAGGTGCGCCTGGCTACCCGGATCGCGCCGCGCGCCTGCCGTCATGCTCTCGTATGCCTCCTCCGAGAGAATGGTTGAGAAGCGCAGGCTCAAGGCGCTGCCGGCGCCGCGCCGCGCGTAGGCGGCGGCGATCTCCTCGCCGGTCGCCTTCGAGAGCCCGTAGCAATCCTGCGGCAGCAACGGATGCTCCTCGTCGATCGGCAGGTAGAGCGGCTCGGACCATTGGTGCTGCCAGGGAAAGCCGAGCGCGGAAACACTGGAGGCATAGACCACGCGCCGGATGCCCAGCGTAGCCGCCGCCTCGAATACATTGAAGGTAGAGGTGATGTTGGTGGTAAAGACGACCTCTGGCGGTTGCCCCGTGGGCGACGGAATGGCGGCAAGGTGGATCACCGCATCCGCGCCGGCCAGCGCGCCGTATGTCTGGCCGAGGTCGCGCAGGTCCGCCTGGATACGCCGGACGCCACCGGTCGCGATGGGCCGGGTATCGATACCGATCACCTCGTGGTCGCGCGCGCGCAGCGCCAGAATCGTCGCGCTCCCCAGGCGTCCGTCCGCTCCCGTCAGTGCGATGCGCATAGGCCGTGCTCCTTACGGGCGCGCGGCGGTGCCGTCGGGCAGCCGCGCCATCGTCCACTCCGGCACGCCATCCGCGCACGGATACTTCGCCGCCGCTGCCTCGTCGAGGTCCACGCCCAGCCCGGGCGCCTCATTCACGTAGGCGTACCCGTCGCGCACCTCCGGGCAGCCCGGGAAGACTGCCCGCTCCGCCTCGGAGAAGCCAGACCACTCCTGGACGCCGAAGTTCGGCGCCGCCAGATCCAGGTGCAGGTTGGCCGCGTGGCCCACCGGCGAGACGTCGCCCGGCCCGTGCCAGGCGGTGCGCACGCCGAAGCCCTCGCACAGCGCCGCCAGCTTCCGCGCCGGGGTGATGCCGCCGATTGCGCTCAGGTGGACGCGTATGAAGTCGATCAGCCGGTTCGCGATCAGCGGCTTCCACTCAAGCGGATGGGTGAACAACTCGCCCATGGCGATCGGCGTGGCGCTCTGCTGCCGGAGCATA
>JANWHV010000191.1 GCA_025450255.1 Chloroflexota bacterium
GGCAGTTCTTCGCCAGCATTCCGGGGGAATTGTTGGAGGCAGCCAGGGTGGACGGCGCCTCGGAGCTACGCATCTACGCCCAGATCATGCTGCCGCTCTCCCGCCCGGCCCTGGCCACCACCGCGTTGCTTACCTTTCTCTATACCTACACCGACTTTCTGAATCCGCTGATCTACATCAGCGATCCCGATCGCTATACGCTGTCGCTCGGCCTGCTCGGCTATTTCAGCCAGCACGGCGCGGCCTGGGGCCCGCTGATGGCTGCTTCCGCCATGTTCACGGTCCCCACTGCCGTGCTGTTCCTCGCGACACAGCGGACCTTCATCCAGGGTATCGCCACAAGCGGACTTAAGGGCTGAGCCTCCGCCACCACGCCGCTAAATTGTCCGATGCACGATGCGCCCGCCCACAATCGTCGCCGCGATCTTCGCTTGCTTGATCTCGTGTGGCCTGAGAGCAAAGAGATCCTGGGCAAAGATCGTTACGTCGGCCAGCAACCCTGGTCGCAACCGTCCCTTGAGATGATCGCGCGCCTCGGCATAGGCGCCGCCGCGCGTATACGCGTCGAGGGCTTGCGACAGCGTGACGCACTGCTGCGTCTGCCACCCGCCGGCCGGCAGCCCGTCGCGATTGCGCCGCGACACCGCGGCCGCCAGCCCGATCCGTACGTCGGGCGTAACGACAGGCCAATCACTGCCAAAGCACAGGTCGGCGCCGGATTCCGCCAATGACCGCCAGGGAAAGCTGTACGGCTCGCGCGCCGGGCCGACCAACCGCGTCCACGGCGTGCCGGTGGGGTCGCCGCCGGGGACGGCATGGAACGGCTGCATCGATGCGGTGACGCCGAGCGCCCTGAAGCGCGGAATGTCCCTGGCGTTACCGACCTCGATGTGCTCGACGCGATGCCTGCGATCGCGGCGACCGCCGTTGGCCGCGGCGGCGGCTTCATACGCATCCAGGGTGAGCCGCACGCCGCGATCGCCTATGGCGTGCGTCGCCACATCCATGCCGAGCCGGTCCGCTTCCACCACGATCTCGCGGTACAGCCCAAGTTCAATGTCGGGGACGCCGGTATCGTCGGACCCATCGGCGTACGGCTCCAGCATCAGCGCGGTTTTGGCCTCCACCACGCCGTCGATGAACAGCTTGATGCCGCGGGTGCGGTTCCAGGAGTCGGCGTACTGCCTGGTGAGCGCCGCGAACTCGGTAAGCTTTTCGCGGGGCGTGGTATCGCGGACGGACATATAGTGGTACGCGCGCACGGTCAGATCGCCGCGTTCCCGCAGGCGAGCGTATTGTTCCAGCCGCGCCAGATCGCCATCCATGTTCTGGACCGATGTAATGCCCAGGCTGTTCAGGAATTGCATGGCATGGCAAAGACGGTCGTCGCGCTCCTGCTCGGTAGGGACAGGGAACAAACGCCGGACCAGATCCACCGCCAACCGCTCCTTCAGCATGCCCGTCGCCAGGCCGGAGGCGTCGACCACGACCTCATTCGGGAGCGGAACGCCGGCGCCTCGCTCGATGCCGGCGCGCCGGATCGCCTCTGAGTTCACCCAGGCGGAGTGGAAATCCAGCGCCAGGAGGAGCACCGGACGGTCCGCGACCACCGTGTCGAGCGCCAGGCGCTCAGGCGTTTGCAAGCCGTCGAGCCACTCATACGACACACCGTAGCCCTGGATGTATGGCAAATCCGGGTTCTCGGCGGCGTAGGAGCGAAGCCGTTCCAGCAGCACCGTGGCTGTGGCGATGCCGTCAAGGTTGACGGTGGTGAGGGCATCGCTGCCGCCCGTCATGTGGACGTGGCTCTCGTTCAAGCCGGGCAGCACCAGGCCGCCCGGTACATGCAACTGCTCGGCATTCCTGGCCCGCTCCCGGGCCTCCGCCTCGCCGCCCACGAAGGCGATGCGCTCACCCTCGAGGACGACCGCCTCCGCCCAGGGGTGAGCCGGATCGGCGGTATAGACGCGTCCGCCGGTAATCAGAGTGACGGGGGTTTCCGTGGTGGTCATGGTTCCAACTTTCTGTGTTATCCGGCCCATCTGTGTTCCTGGAGTCTCGCTCAGGCCGGTGGCAGGAAAGCCAACTCCGCAGCTGTGGGAGGCTGCCTGAGAATCTCCTCGGTCAAACGCAGCGCGGCGGCAAGGTCACGCAGATCCAGCACCTCCACGGGAGTATGCGAGTAGCGGCGCGGGATCTGGATCTGCAGGGCGGCAAGTCCGCCAGCCGCCAGTTGCGCGGCCGCCGCGTCGGTCACGCCACCCTGGGAGACGGCACGTTGATACGGCACCCCGGCGCGTTCCGCCGCGGCGATCAGCACGTCACAGGCGGCGCGCGGGAGCAGCAGGCCGCGTACCCAATCTCCCCCTGCCGGCTGAATGAGCACACCGCCGCCGACGCGCGCCGGGTAGGCCAGGGACGCGGTGTCGGGCGTGCCCGCCGCCGGGGCGGTGTCCAGCACTATCGCCAGGTCCGGGCGGAGGCGCGTAAATGCCGTGATAGCCCCGCGCAAGCCAACCTCCTCCTGCACCGCCACCAGCGCCGTCAGCGTGTACGGCAGGGATTGGCCCTTGAGCGTGCGCAGGATGTGCAGCAGGATCACGCAACCGGCGCGATTGTCGATGCCCTTCCCGGAGACGCGCGTGCCTGCCAGGTCGCGCAGCTCCGAGACGACGACCACAGGGTCGCCAACGCGCACGCCGAGCGCCGCCACGCCGGCCGCGTCGTCCAGGCCAAGATCCACGTAGAGGTCGCCAATGGTAGCCCCTGCCCCGCCCTCGCCCATCAGGTGGCCGGAGCGAGCGCCAATCACCCCTGGGTGGCCCGCTACCCAGACCGGCCGCCCCTCCAACAAGCGCGGCTGCACGCCGCCTATGGCGAACAGGCGCAGGAATCCCGCCGGCTCGATATCGGCAACCACGGCGCCAATTTCGTCGGCGTGGGCGGCAATCACGATATGCGGCGCGCCGGTCGGCCCCTCGCGCGTTGCCGGAAGGTTGCCCATATGGTCGACCGCCACACGGTCCACCAGCGGCGTGAAAAGCTCCCGCAACCGCACGATTACCGGCTGTTCGGCGCCCGACGGCGCGTGCAGCGCGGTGAGATCGGCCAGGTCGCGGCGCAGTGCTTCAAGCAATTTGGGATCGTACTCCATGCTCACCTTCCGATACTGGTCACATCTTCTCTGATAAGCATACTCAGCGCAGGCGCGGAAACACAGATAACCGGATACACATCGATGACACGGATTCGAGGCGGGTGGGTCGAGGCTCAGCGGTTGAGCCAGGAACCCGTGCGGAGATCCATGGGATACTTGTAACCACTGTATCGCCCATTGGAGAGATCGTGAACCCGATTGCCGACATCCTGGCCGACAACGACGTGCTAATTCTGGACGGCGCGCTTGCGACCGAGCTGGAACGGCGCGGCCGCGACCTGCGCGATCCGCTATGGTCCGCCAGGGTGCTGATCGATGCGCCTGAACTGATCAAGCAGGTCCATGCCGACTACTTTCGCGCCGGGGCCGACTGCGCGATCACCGCCACCTATCAGGCCACCTTCGAGGGCTTCGCCCGGCGTGGCATCTCCCAGGCGGAGGCCGCCGATCTGATGCGGCTGGCGGTGCGACTCGCACTCGAGGCCCGTGACGAGATCTGGGCGGACCCCGCGAACCGCGCCGGTCGGCCAAAGCCGCTGGTAGCGGCGTCAGTCGGCAGCTATGGCGCCTTTCTGGCGGACGGATCGGAGTATACGGGCGATTACGGCCTGACCGAGGAAGAACTGATCGTATTTCACCGGCCGCGCCTGGCGGTGCTTGCCGCAAGCGGCGCCGACCTGCTGGCCTGCGAGACGATCCCCTGCCTGATCGAGGCCCGCGCGCTGGCTCGGCTGCTTGGCGAGTTTCCCGACCGGAGCGCCTGGCTATCCTTCAGCGCCCGCGACGGCGCCCACGCCTGCAACGGCGAATCACTGGCTGAGTGCGCCGAGTGGCTGGATCGCTTCGATCGAATCGCGGCGGTCGGCATCAACTGTACCGCGCCCCGCTTTATCCCCAATTTGATCGAGGCCATCCGACCTGCTACGTCCAAGCCGATTCTCGTGTACCCGAACTCCGGCGAGACATACCGCGCCGGCAACAATAGCTGGTCGGGATCCGCGGACGCCGAGTCATTCGCGGCGCAGGCGCGCGGCTGGCATCGACGCGGCGCGCGCCTGATCGGCGGCTGCTGTCGCACCACGCCGGCGGACATCGCGGCAATCGCGCGCTGGGCGCGATCCTAACGCCCGCGTTCAACTGGATGTATCCGGCCCAATCCCTGCCATCCGGATTTATCCGGAGGCATCGGAATTGTCCAGGCGCGCCGGATGCGCCCCGATCTGGCTAACGCGGGACGGCCCTGGAAACGGGGACGCCATGCGCGCGGAGGAGATCGGCGACCTCCACCGCGTGACATAGGTGGTCATTTGTCGGCAAGATACTCCAGCAGATCGCCGTACTCACGCACGAAGTGATCGGTCGCGGCGCGCACACGCGGTGATAGGCTGAAAGAAGCGCGCAGCCCAGCCACCACTTCGTCGACGGCAACGCGGCCACGGTCGATCGCTCCCACCAGTGTCATGAAGGCGTGAATCATGCCGTCGTACCGCAGCAGCGTGACCGGCACGCCGGCCGCCCGAAGCCGGGCGGCGTATAACTCGGCCTCATCGCGCAACGGGTCGTATTCCGCGGTAACGATTGTGGTTGGCGGCAGCGCCGCGAGCGACTTCGCGCCCAGAGGCGCCGCCCGCGGGTCAAGCCGATCCTCAGCGCGCGGCAGATAGTGGTCCCAGAACCAGATCATGTCTTCCTTCGAGAGAAAAAAGCCCTCGGAGAAAGCCTCGTAGGAGTCGGTGCCTTGCGTGTAATGGGCGGTGACCGGGTATATCAATAGTTGGTGCTTCAGGCTGGGGCCGCCCCTATCACGCGCAAGCGTGGCTACCACGGTGGCAAGATTGCCGCCCGCGCTGTCGCCCGCCACGGCCAGCCGCGTCGCATCGCCTTCGAACTCCGCCGCATGTCCCGCAACCCAGCAGGTGGCGGCGAAACAATCGTCCACCGCGGCCGGGAATGAATGCTCCGGCGCCAGGCGCTAGTCGACCGACACGACCACGCATCCAGCGTGATTGGCCAATCGGCGGCACAGTCCATCGTGCGTATCGAGTGAGCAGATTACCCAGCCGCCGCCGTGAAAGAACATGAGCACGGGGAATGGCCCAGTGCCGGCCGGCCTATACACCCGCAGCGCGAGCGGTGTAGCCGGACTGGGAATGGATCGCTCGCTTACCGAAGCCACCGGCTCGTGCTCGCCGTGGAACTCCGTCGCGTCGAGCGCCGCTTGGCGCGCTTCCGCGATGGTCATGGCCGAACGCGGCGGTTTGTCTCGCGACGCCAATTCGACGAGTAACGCCTGTACCTGTGGATCGAGAGGCATCTAACTCTCCCTGCCGACTGGTTGCGGCGCGCTCGCGGCGAAGACGCTCGTGTCGCCAAGCCCCTCACTGCCCATGCCGAGATAGCCTCCGTCAACATGGAGATCCGTGGCGGTAATGAACGATGCATCGTCACTGCACAGGAAGAGAATCGGCCGCGCCACTTCGCGCGGATCCGCGCAGCGCCGCAGCATGTGAAAGCGACCCCAAATCGGATCCCACTTCGCCCGGTCGCCTTCGGCGGCGCGATCGACTTCCGGTGTCCAGGTCCAGCCCGGACTGACAGAGTTGACGCGAATCCCCCGGCCCGAAAGATCGAGGGCCTGGCAGCGCGTCAGCGAGAGGATCGCGGCCTTGGTGGCATTGTAGGTCCAGCGTCCCGGCTGGGCGATGTACCCCGAGATGCTCGCGACATTCACGACCGCGCCATGTGTCGAGGCAGTCAGCGCCGCCGCGCACGCCTGCACCATGTTCGAGCAGCCCTGGACGTTGACGCTCAAACACGCCTGCCAGTCGTCGGGTGTTACATCAATACCGCGTGAAACGAAGTTGACGGCGGAGTTGACGAGATAGTCGATACGTCCAAAGCGCGTCACCGCATGGGCCGCGGTTTCCACGCAAGCGGCGCTGGACGCTACGTCCGCGCGCAGAAACAGCGCCTCGCCGCCGGCTTGCTCGACCTCGCGCCGCGCGGCAGGGCCCCGGCTCTCATCGATATCGACAATGATCACCGACGCGCCCTCCGCCGCGAACTCGCGCGCCGTGGCCAGTCCAATGCCGGACGCGGCGCCGGTCACGATCGCCGTACGACCCGAGAATCTGCCGCTGCCCGCGGGTTGCATGCGTGCCTCCTATCATGACGAATACTCTAAGATACAAC
>JANWHV010000192.1 GCA_025450255.1 Chloroflexota bacterium
GACATCGCGATCGACGGCACGCGGTTAACTGGAACGATGCAACTGGCGGTACCGCTATGAGGCGCGGGCCCGGCCCGCGCACGGGCTACATGTCGCTCGTATCCAGAAGGATTGTTACCGGCCCATCATTGACGATTTCCAGGTGCATATGCGCGCCGAATTCACCGGTTTCCACCGTAAAGCCCATTTCTCTTAGACGATGGACGACGTAGCGATAGAGCGCTTCGCCCGTGGAGGGATCCGCGGCGCGGATGAAGCTTGGCCGCCGCCCTTTGCGGGTGTCGGCCAGGAGCGTAAACTGCGACACCACAAGAAAGGCGCCGTCAACCTGCCTGATGTCACGATTCATTTTCGCGTCTTCATCAGCAAACACGCGAAGCCCGGCCATTTTATCGACCAGGCGATCGGCCTCACCATTGCCGTCGCCATGGGCCACGCCTAACAGCACCACGAACCCGAGCCCTATGTGCCGCTCGATTGCCGGCATGCCGGCATCAAGTGCCGATTCATGGATGCGGACCGAAGCCCGCGACACACGCTGCAGAACGGCTTTCATGGGGTTCACCGACCTCCCATCGTATAAACACGCCGTGACGATTCACGTAGCGGGGGCATTGACGCGACAAAGTGCTTTCGCTTTCCGGTACGCTTTCATCAGGAGGATATCGCGGCATGGCACGCAGGCGCAGGCGAGCACGGCAGGAGCATCAGGATATGCGCCAACATGCCGGTACAAGTTGGTCGCCGGACCACCCTCGGTTGGACGACTTATTAGGCTCGGCAGAGATCACCCAGTGCCGCCCGATCATGTGGGGCTCAAATGGCACGTTTCTCGTCACGCTTGACGGTGGCGAGGAGGCAGGATCGAGCCACGCCATTTACAAGCCGCGCCGCGGCGAAACCCCATTATGGGATTTTCCGCGCGGGACTCTGCATCGGCGAGAAATGGCGACATACCTGGTGAGCGAGAGTCTGGGCTGGTCGTTGGTGCCTCCGACCGTGTTGAGGGACGGGCCATACGGCGCGGGCTCGGTCCAACTCTTCATCGAGCACGATCCAAACGAGTATTTTGCATCGCCCGCCGGCCGCGACCGGGAAGCCGCCGAGCAAATATCATTGCTGGATATTATCTTGAACAACGCGGACCGCAAAGCCGAGCACTGTCTTCGCGCCCTTGACGGTCGCACGTGGGCGATCGACCACGGCCTGACGTTTCACGTCGACCCGAAGCTACGCACCGTCATCTGGGACTTCGCGGGCGAGGCCATACCTGGCGACCTGCAGCGCGACCTTGTAACGCTCTGCGAATCACTGGATCGACATGGCGTGCTCCATCGCGCCCTGAGGCATTTGCTTGCCGAGGAGGAGATCGATGCAATGCTCAGGCGCCTCGCCTATTTGCTGCGTTCGCGGAAGCATCCGGATCCCGGCGCGCATCGACGCGTTTCTCCCTGGGGCGGCTGGTAGCGACGGCTATAGATTATAGACCGGCAGGAGACGACGTTCCGTCTCGCCCTCGATACTCGCCCGAACTTCGATGAACTGGGCGATGCCCGATGTGGTGATTTTCGGCTTGAGCAATTCGTCAAGCTGGAAAATGCCGGCCGAATTGTTCATCGAGATGCTTATGCCGATAGGCCGGTGCTCGCCACGATGAATCGTTACCGTATTGATTGCCGCGGCGGACAGCGAGTGTACGTCTATCTTGCCGGTCTGGAAGCCCATTCGAGATCGGCCTTCCGCCATGTCCAGGGCATCGGCCACCTTGACGCAGCCGGCCTCCGCGGTCAGGCCTCGCATGTCCGAGCGGTGGCTGATAATGGCATGCAGGGTTTCGCTGGCGACAATGGTGCGCTCGGGTTCGTCATATATTGTTGCCAGAAATTGCCGGATCTTTGGCGCCGCGAGCATCAAGCTGTATTGTTCGTGGTTCGAGCGATGGATACTCATGCCGATGTCGTGCAACGCGGCGGCCAACACGACGACGACTTCGGCGTCGTCGATATCCATGCCGTAGTCGCGGACAATACCGAATTCAACTTTGGCGTCTGCGAGGAGCCGTAAGAGCCGTAACGCGATGTTCGTGACGATACGCACGTGGACGGGACCATGATCGGTCATCTGCAGACGTTCAACCGCTGTTACGTTCGCGCATTTCCAGAGTTGCTGCAGCTCGAGATCTTCATTCATCCGCTCCACAAGCTGGCTCAACTTGGCGTTGTGGCGTGCGGGGATGCGCATGCGGCGAGCGGTTGGCGCTCGGGGCGCTGCTTCCTCGCCGACCTCACCGCCTTCGCCGAGCGCGGTACTACTGAGCGCGCCGTCGTGTCGCTCGTCGCCGCCGATGTCGCTTGGACGTTTCGCGCTCATATGGCGCCGCATCGCGGATTGGGCAGCATCTGGTCGGGCTCAATATCCATGGTTTCCGCTTTCTCAAGAAGCATATCTCGCGCAGGCGCGGTCACCGTTACGATACCATAGCTTCAATTGACTCTACACTAACGGCCTCGCAGGGTCTCAAGGCCATCGCACCGCCGACAATGACGTGTTAGGACGATATGATGCAGCCTTATGGGCTTGGTATTCAGCGATGGCGCGAACCGCTGCCGGTGACGGCTGGGGCGGACTTTTTGCCGGATACGCCTCCGCTCCTCCGGGATATTGTCTGGCGGCGCGGTTACCGCGAGCCTGAACGCGCGGCACTGTTTTTGCGCCCTCTTGACTTCAAGCTGCCGCCGGTGGGTGCATACCCCGCTCTCGCCGCCGCCGCCGACCGCGTGGACGCCGCGCTTTCGGGCGAGGAAAAGATCGCCGTTTGGGGAGACTTTGACGCTGACGGCCAGACCGCAACCGCAGTGCTAGTTGGGTGCCTACGACGACTTGGCGCGGCGGTCGAGTTCTACATTCCCAACCGCGTCACGGAGTCGCATGGGCTGAAGGCCGAGGGGCTACTCGCCCTGGCAAGCGCGGGCTGCCGGTTGGTCATTACCTGCGATTGCGGTACGAATGACGTGGCGATGGTTGACCATGCGCGGTCGCTCGGCCTCGACGTGATTGTGACGGATCACCATCAGCAGACTGGACCAGTGCCGAAAGCAGTCGCCGTTTGCAATTCGTCGCACGTGCCGGCTAACGATCCGTTGAGCGGCGTGCCAGGGGTGGCGATGGCGTACATGCTCAGTCGCGAGTTGTCGTGCAGGCACGAGAATAGGCCGGCCGCCCGACAGGATTTAGACCTGGTGGCATTGGGGATCATCGCGGACCTGGCGCCCCATTCCGTCGCGAACCGCGCGTTTCTCGTCCGCGGCCTGCGGAAGCTGTGGCGGGAGCCGAGGCCCGGAGTACAGGCGCTGCTCCACCTGATTGGCGCGCCAGGCGAAACGCTCGATACGTCAAAGATAAGCTTTAAGCTGGCTCCACTGCTTAACGCGGCCGGACGTTTGGCCGACGCGCGTCTCGGCGTCGAGCTACTGCTTGCCGACGATCAAACTACGGCGTCATCGTGGGCGGCGCGGCTCCAGGCGCTCAATCTGGAGCGGCAGCGCCTGACGGAGATCCTGGAAGCTGAAATCAACATGCGCCGCGCGGGCGCGGACCTGGACAAGCCGGTGTTTTTCGCCGTCGGAGACGATTGGCACCTGGGATTGATTGGCCCCGCGGCAAGTCGTTACGCGTCACGCCTCGGCAAGCCGGCGGTAATCATCAGCCGCCAGTCCAACGGCAACCTGGCCCGCGGCTCAGTTCGCGCGGCGGGCGGCTGGGACGTATTGGCGGCGGTCGCGTCTCAGGCGCACGTGTTACGCGATTGGGGAGGCCATGCGGGCGCGGCCGGGTTTGCCCTCGACGTCCAGAATATCGATGCCTTCAGCGCGGGGTTCATGGACGCGATTGACGGCGTGGCCAGGAATGGCAAAGCCGCCGCGCTTGGCGTCGACGCCGTGGTACCATTCGCCGAATTGGAGTTGCATAACATAGGGCCCGGTTCGCTCTACGCGATGGTTACGCAGCTTGCCCCGTTTGGCGAGGGCAATCCACAGCCCGTGCTGGCGACTCGCGCCGTGCATTTCGTGTCAAGCAAATTCTTCGGCAAGGATAATGCACACGCGGATCTGACATTTGCCGACGATTCTGGCCTGCAGCGCGTGGTAAAGTCCTGGAAGCACGAAGCATCGTGGCAGCCGTCAGGCAGGTACGATATAGCATATTCCGCGTCCGTGGACAACTGGCAGGGCCGGTCGCGCGTACGACTGACATTGGTGTCGGCCAGACCGTCGGCGGCAAGCGTGTAGAAGCGTCAGGATAGAGCATGATCGTAATGAAGTTCGGCGGCAGTTCGCTCGCCAGCGGCGAGCGGATTACCTACGCTGTGGATCTGGTGTTGTTGTATCGCGATCGCACACCGGTCGTTGTCGTGTCGGCAATGGGAGGCGTGACGGATGCCTTGATCGGCGTCGCGCGGCTCGCGCTGCAGGGACGAAAAGTCCTATCATCGGTTGAGGAGCATCTTGGCGTGCTCCGGGAGCGGCATTTGACCGCGCTGGATGAAGTCGCGCCAACCGGCGCGAAGCGAGAACGTGAGACCATTGAAGCGGCTTTCGCGGAAATGCACGAGATTTGCACGGGGATCGCGCTGCTTGGGGAACTGTCACCACGGTCCCTGGACGCCGTAAGCGCGTACGGAGAAAAGCTATCCGCGCCGATCGTCGCCGCGGCGCTGCAGGCGCGCGGACATCCGGCGGCCGCGATCAGCGCCGAAGAGTTGTTGTTGACGGACGCGAACCACGGCCGGGCACGCCCGCTCATTCCGGCGAGCCGCGTGCGCACCCGCGATCGCTTGTTGCCATTGATCGAGGACGGCGTGATGCCGGTGTTAACCGGTTTCATCGGCGCGACCGAAGACGGCATCACGACTACCGTGGGACGCAACGGGTCGGACTACTCGGCGGCTATATTCGGCGTGCTGCTCGACGCCGCCGAGGTCTGGAAGTGGACTGACTCGGACGGAATCCTGAGTGCCGATCCGCGCGCCGTGGCGGGCGCGCAACCCTTGCCCGTGCTGTCGTATGCCGAGGCGGCGGAGCTGGCATACTTCGGCAGTAAGGTGCTACACCCCGCTGCCATCGTGCCCGCCGTCGAGGCAGGCGTGCCGTTCCGCATCATGAACAGTTTTAATCCCGATCATGCGGGCACGGTGCTCACACGTGAGCCCGAGCGAACACTGCACGCCGTTAAGGCGGTCACCGCGATTCACGATCTAGCGCTGGTAACAGTGCAAGGCGTGGGCATGACGGGCGTGGTCGGCGCGGCGGCCCGTGTATTCAACGCCGTCGCGCAGGCGCAGGTGAACGTTTTGATGATCTCGCAGGCGTCGTCGGAGAGCAACATTTGCTTCGTCATACCAGGGTCGGATCTTGCGAAGGCCGATACCGCGTTACGGCGGCAACTGGTCGAGCAGCACGCATTGAGCGAGGTAGACGCGGTGGTCTCCCGTACGCCCGTGGCAATCGTCACCGTGGTAGGAGCGGGCATGGCCGGTACGCCTGGCGTAGCGGGGCGGCTGTTTAGCTGCATGGGCGCCGAGGGCATAAACGTGATCGCCATCGCGCAGGGCTCAACCGAATTGAGCATTTCCTTTGTGGTAGACGACGGGAAGTCTCTTGACGCCGTACGTGCCGCTCACCGAGAATTCGTGGAGGAGTCGTCATGAGCAATAGGCTTCCAGTCGCCGTGCTCGGCGCTACCGGGATGGTTGGCCAGTATTTCGTCAGCCTCCTGGCCAACCATCCGTGGTTTACGCTCGACGCGGTCGTGGCGTCAGACCGATCCGCCGGCAAGCGATATGCCGACGCCTGTCGATGGCTGCTCGGCGCCGGTATGCCGGATGCCGCGCGCGACCTTATCGTGCAACCGTTGGGCAGCGATGTGAACGGTCGGGTCGTGTTCTCGGCGCTACCGTCGGATGTGGCCGGAGATACCGAGGTAACCTATGCCTCGCGCGGACACTACATCTTTAGCAACGCGTCGAATCATAGGATGGACCCGTTGGTGCCGCTACTCGTCCCCGAGGTGAACCACGCGCACTCAGCGATTATTCGAGAGCAACGTCGCCGGAAAGGATGGTCGGGCTACATCGCGACCAATCCAAACTGCAGCGCCGCGGTACTCGTCAGCGCGCTGCACCCGCTTCAGCAATCGTTTGGACTGGAGCGAGTCATGGTGACGACCTTGCAGGCAGTATCTGGCGCGGGTTATCCTGGCCTGTCGTCGCTTGACATCCTGGATAACGCGATTCCCTTCATCGGCGGCGAGGAGCCCAAGCTCGAGCAAGAGCCGCTGAAGATGCTCGGCACCTACGCCGACGGCGCGATTCACTTCGCGGAGTTCAAAGTCAGCGCGCACTGTAACCGCGTGGCAACCCGTGACGGTCACCTGGAGTGCGTCAGCGTGACGCTGCGTACCGCGCCCTCGCTGGAAGACATTGAGACGGCATTCCGTGCATACACCAGCCTACCGCAGGAGATGGGTTTGCCGACGGCGCCGCCGAAGCCGATACTTTTCCGCTCCGAGCCGGACCGGCCGCAGACGCGGCTCGATCGTGATGCTGGGAAGGGCATGGCGGTGAGCGTCGGTAGATTGCGCGAATGTTCGCTGCTCGGCGTCAAGTTCGTCGCCCTGGGCAGCAACACCATGCGCGGCGCGGCAGGCGGATCGGTGCTCAACGCCGAGTTGCTGAAGATGCAGGGCCTTCTCGACTAACGAGCCGCGCGATCGATCGTTTGCGGGACATTCGGCGCCGGCGCGCCTGACCGGGCTAGCACGCCTCGTTAGATTGACACTCTGCGGCTGAGCAGGCCGGCGACGAACACTATCGCCGCCAGGATACCGAGCGTCTGCGGCACGGTGAGAAGCTGGCCGACCAGAGCCACGCCGAGCAGCGGTGGGATAGTGACCGCGGCGGCCAACGCCTGCTGTACGGCGAGGACGCGGCCGCGCAGATTGCTGCTCGCGCGCTCTTGCACGATTGTCTGGGCAGGGGCGTTGAGCAGCGCCGTGGCGATGCCGAGCACAAAGCTGATTGGCACGGTCATCAATGAGGCGCCAACCGTCCGGCTTACATTTAGATC
>JANWHV010000193.1 GCA_025450255.1 Chloroflexota bacterium
TCGCGGCCAAGGTGCTCTCGAATCTGGGCGTTGAGCTGAACAGGGTCCGCAGCGCGGTGGAATTTATTATTGGGCGCGGCGATCGGCCCACGGTGGGCGAGATCGGCCTTACACCCAGGGCAAAGAAGGTGATCGAGCTGGCGGTCGACGAGGCGCGCCGGCTGGGCCATCACTACATTGGCACCGAACATTTGCTTTTAGGATTGGTACGCGAGGGCGAGGGTATTGCCGCGGGCGTGCTCGAGTCGCTCGGCGTGAATCTTGAGAAGGCGCGCGCGGAAACGCTGCGTATCCTTAACGACGTGGCGGCAGGCAGGCTGCACGCCGGTGATCCCGCGCCGCAGGCTCCGCCGGCGGAGTCAGCCGCGTTGGTCGGTCCGGACCAGGAAGGCGCGACATGCGGGATTTGCGGCGCCCGCTTCCCGCGGTACTTCCGCTACTGCTTCAATTGCCGCGCGCGGCAAACCATCGAACCGCAATCGGGTAGCGAAGAGGGACAAAAATGAGCGCGGCGCGTCGATGGACATCGGATGGGCACGTGCCGCGCGGCGTCCATGCCGAAGCCTAATGCACGCGGCCGGCCCGATACATCGAGACCAATAGCCAGAGTCCGAGCGTTCCGGCCGCGACCAGTCCCGATGCGAACAGGAAGAGCAACAGCAGCGATCCATGGCTCGACTCGACCACCTGCAACAGAAGCGCCAGCCCTACGATGAACGCGGCGGCCAGGATGGTGACGGATAGGCGATTGACCATGTGATTGAGCTCGCGCATCAGGGGATCCATGCCTTCGGGCCGCACCGTAACGCCGAAATCACCGCGTTCCAGGCGGCCAAGGAGTCGTTGGGCGTGCTGTGGGAAATTCGCGGTGAGATCGACAAGCGCGCCGAGATTGAGCGCCGTCGTCTTTACATCCGGGCGCGAGAAGTAAAGCTTGCGCAGCGCGCTCGCCACAAACGGACCTGCCTCCTCGACGAGGTGGAATTGCGGGTCGAGACGGGACGCCAGGCCCTCGTGCATCACTAACGTCTTTGCCATGATCGCGAGGTCGCCCCGCAGCAGCATATTGTGACGCCGGGCCAGACGAAATAGATCGCCCATGACGCGCCCGAGATTGACCTCGTGTAGTCGCGCGTCATGATATTTCGCCAGTATTCGCCGCATATCTCCGCGCAGCCGCATGGTGTTCGCGGTCCCGCGGGTCACGCCGAGAATCATCAGTCCTTCGGCCAGGCCGTCCGCGTCGCCGCGCACCCATGACGCGAGCAAGAGCAACAACTCACGGCGCGTGGCGGCGTCAATGGCGCCCATCAAGCCAAAGTCGACAATGCCGATGCTGCCGTCGGCGCGCACCAGGTAGTTACCCGGATGAGGGTCGGCGTGGAAATAGCCCAGTTCAAGCATCTGGCGCAGCACAATAGTCGACAGCGTCTTCGCGACCTGATTGCGATCGGCGCCGAGTCGCTCAATACCCGCCAGATCGTTGATTTTTACGCCATCCAGCCGCCCCATGGTCAGCACCCGTGCCGACGTGTACTCCCAGAATATGCTTGGCACGGCGAAGCGCGCATCGGTACCCAGGACGCGCGCGAAACGTTCCGCGCTCCGCGCCTCGTGCATGTAGTCAAGCTCCTCGCGCAGACCATCCGAAAAGTGCTCGACCGTCTCCTCGAGATTATGAACGAACGGCAGATCGACGCGCGTGACGGCCAGGTGAGCCAGATCGCGCATGATATGCAAATCAAGCTCAATACCGCCGATTATGCCGGGCTTCTGGACTTTCACGACCACGCGAGCGCCACCGCGCAGCACGGCGGCGTGAACCTGCCCAATAGAAGCGGTCGCCAGGGGAGCAGGATCGAACGAGGCGAAAAGCTGCTCGGGCGGCGCGCCAAGCTCGCGCACAATCACCTCGCGGACGGTTTCATACGGCAAGGGCGCCAGCGAGTCCTGCAACGTGCTGAGCGCCGTGATGTATTCGTCTGGAAGAAGGTCGGCACGCGTGCTGAGGATCTGGCCAAGCTTGACGAAGGTGGTGCCTAGCTCCTCGAACGCGTCACGGAGCGATTGTGGGCGTCCAAGTGTTCCGGCGCGGCGAAGCAAGGGCAGCCTGCTGTGCTGCACGAGCAAACCGAACCCGTGACGAGACAGGACGGAGACCACGTGGCGCTGGCGTCCAAGGCGACCGCGGCGTGGCGCGGTCGCCTCCGGAGGTGATGATGGAACGTGCTGCATTCGAGCGCATACTCCCATCCCGCATTGTACAGGCGCGAAAACGCCGCGGTTTTAGGACACGGAATGCAGCGCCGCAGCCGTGGAGAGATGAAAGCGTCGCGTTCGATTATGTAACCAGCGATGATGTGACCCGCCGTGTGCAGCATTCGGGTGGAGCGGCGCCGCACCTTGCGGCCTGACCGGCGGTTTGCTACCGTGTTGATGCGAGAATACGGCGTTACGGGCGTGCGGCATTTCACGCGCTACATGGCCGCGATTCTCAGCCGGCGCGGACTTTTCGAGCGGCTAGGGCGAACACGAGCGTTTCCGACCGGGACTCCAACTCGGGCGGCTGGGAGAATTGGTGTGGGGCCGCCTCGACCGAGCAAACATAGTACCTATTTTGACGTTCTGGACGCGTGCAAGAAGCGCGGGTGTCCGATCTGTACACTTGCCCTGGTGGTTGTTGGGCAATATCTCGATTCGATCGTGTACGAAAGCGTGAACGACCCGCAAACGCGCCTGGGGCTGGTCGCGGCGCGTGGCTACTGCAATGACCACTCCTGGCAACTGCGAGACATGAGGGCCGGCCTTGGCTCGGCGCTCATATACCGAGGCATATTACGCCAGGTGGTGGATTCGATCGCGGAAAGGCCGACGGGCACGCGCCTGAAGCTGTTCCGCTCGCGCCGCAATCCCGCGAGTATGATCAGCAAGATTACGGCAAGGATGAACGGCGCGGACGCGATAGCCGTTGGCCAGAGCCTTTCCGATCCGCACACCTATTGTCCCGCCTGCCAGGTGCGGGAGCGGAGCGAAATACGGTACCTCGGCGTGCTGCTGGAACATATCGGCGAGATCGAGTTCGTCGAGGTCTTTCGCGGCACGGGCGGCCTGTGCATCGTGCATCTCGATCAGGCGACCGGCATCGCGCCGGGCGGCGCCGATCTCGATCGATTGCTGGCGATAGAAGTTGAGCTATTGTTGTCGCTCGACGGGGAGCTGGGTGAGTTCTTGCGGAAACAAGACTATCGGTTCCGCCATGAGCCGATAGGCCCGGAGGGCGACTCCTGGATCCGGGCTCTGGCCATGGTAGCCGGCCAGCCCGGCATTCGGTAGGGGTCGGTAACTCCGGCCGGCCGGTGCTTACCTGCTGTGTGCCCTCTACACAGATAGCGTCTGGGCGGGCAAAAACGTTACGGTCTCTCTGGTTAAGAAACGGCAACGTGTATTACACATGGAACATACAAAGTGGGAGAAAAATGCGCCGCGCGCGTCAAAACAGATAATGCAAGGGCACGAGAGGTAACGGCATGAGGGTGATCGCGCCGGCAAAGGTCAACCTGACCCTGGAAATACTGGGCAAACGGCACGACGGCTTCCATGAGATCTGCTCCGTGCTGCGGACGCTGGCGCTGCACGACACGCTGGACGTCGAGCCGGGACCGATCGTGGAGGTGCTGTGCGACACACCGGGGCTGGCCGGTCCAGGCAATCTGGCGCATAAAGCCGCCGAGCTGCTGCAACAAACGTGCGGCATCCGACAAGGGGCGCGAATCGCGATCCACAAGGTTATCCCGGTCGCGGCGGGCCTCGGAGGCGGCAGCAGCGACGCGGCCGCGACGCTCACGGCGCTGAACGAGCTATGGGGCGCCGGACTCGACGGCGAGGCCCTGACGCGCCTTGCCGCCCAGGTTGGCAGCGATGTGCCGTTTTTCGTGCATGGCGGGACCGCGCTGGCAAGCGGGCGGGGCGAGGTGCTGCGGCCCCTTGCCGACCAGCCTGATTGTCACGTAGTGTTGGTCAATCCCGGTGTGGCCGTATCGACCGCGACAGTCTACCAAAACGTGACGCCCGACATGTACGCCGACGGCTCCCGCGGCGCGCGCTTTGCCGCGCTCGCGCCGGCCACCGCCATCCGCGACTGGCCATTGGCGAACACGCTGCAGGCGGTTACGAACGCACTCTATCCTGTGGTCGACGATGTCCTCGCCTCGCTCCGGGATTGGGGCGCGTCGCAAACCCTGATGTGTGGGAGCGGCCCAACCTGCTTTGGCCTGTTCGAGGACGCGCGACAGGGGCGCGACGCGGTTGCGGCGGCAAAGGAAGCGGAGTGGCAGGCATGGCTGACGCATTTCGCGTGACGACATTCAGCCGGTCTGGGCGGACGGCATCAGTATCCGGGAGGGGGCTCGAAACCGCCGAACTCACGTTCGAGTAGCTGGGCGAAGCGCAACGGCGTGCGATCCTCCAGGTAGGGGCCGACGGCCTGCAATCCAATCGGCAAGCCTGAACGGGCGCGGCCCCAGGGGAACGCGGTGCCTGGGTGGCCGGGCAGAGTGGCAATGCCGGGATACACGGTAAGCCGGTCGTACGGCACCGTACGCTCGTCGATCGGGAGCTCGCGCTCGTACAAGGGGATTGCCTCTGGAATATGCGTAAACGCAAGCGTGAACGCGACCGGGCAAAGCAGTACGTCCCATGATTTGAAGAACGAACGGTACCGGGCGCGCACTGATTCGCGGCGATCGAGCATGGCCAGATAGTCCGCGGCGGAGGCCGACCAGCCATCCGCCTGCGCGGCGCCGATCGGCGAGCCGGTGCGCCGAGCGGACGCCGCGAGACGGTCGCGTTTCTCGGCGCTGAGGAACCTGCTTTCCATGATCGCGAGCAGGGCGGTGTACAGATGTTCCTGCGCCTGGAGATCAAAATCCTCGGGCGTTGCCCAGGCTACGGTGGCGCCTGCTTGGCGGAGCCGCGACATGCAGTCTTCGAGCGCGCCCACGATCTCGGCGTCGACCGGCAGCCAATCCTGCCAGGGTAGTACGGCCACGCGGAAATCCGCCAGGCGATCGTGACGGGCAGCCGGCAGGGACAGCGACCATGCCACGTCC
Source organism: Chloroflexota bacterium (assembly GCA_025450255.1). The sequence continues at coordinate 5,109 of JANWHV010000193.1, forward strand.
TCGCCGACCACGGGACCACACATCACATCGAGGGCCAGCTCCAGGTCTAGCGCGCTCCGGGCCAGCGGTCCGAGCGCGTTCAGGATCAGGCCAGGATTGTAGGTCGGCAAGTCCGGCACGTAGCCGTAACGTGGCAGGCAGGTATCGCTTGGCCGGTGTCCATAGAGCCCGCAGAAGGCGGCGGGGACGCGGATTGAGCCGCCAATGTCACTGCCGAGCTCAAGCGCGGTAAGGCCGGACGCGAGGGCCGCGGCGCCGCCTCCAGTGCTGCCGCCCGGCGTGCGCGCGAGATCCCAGGGATTGTTGGTGCGGCCAAACAGGGCATTATTCGCCTGCCAATCTCCACAGTCAGTCGAGGTGTTCGTCTTGCCCACAATCACGGCGCCCGCGGCGCGCACCGCGGCGGCGACGGGCGCGTCGGCGCGGGCAGGGTGGTGCAGGCGTTCAGGGACGCCGGCGGTGGTCGGCAAGCCGCGGGTGTCAATACAGTCCTTGATCGTGATCGGCAGACCGGCTAACGCGCCACGGCCGGTGGCGATAGCATCGTCCGCCGCCCGCGCCTGGAGAGCGGCTTCCCGATCGTTAGGAATGACGATCGCATTGAGGGTGGCGTTATGTCGGGCCCGTTTGTCCTGGAAAAGGCCCAGCAGCTCAATGGCCGAAATCCTGCGTTGCCGTAGAGCTTTCAGCAGTTCGTGCGCAGGCGAAAGCGGTGAAATTAAGTGAGTCTCCTCACGCACAATGGTACGTTCCCTCAGGACTCGGGCGGAATGTGGGTGCGGATGAACAACTCATCGAGTTGCGCCAGCGGCACGATGGAGGGTGCTCCCGCCATCATATCCTGAGCGCTCTGGTTTTTGGGGAAAGCGATCACGTCCCGAATATTCGCGGTGTCGCGCAGGATGCCTATCCAGCGATCGATACCGCCGGCGATGCCGCCGTGCGGAGGCGTGCCGAACTCAAATGCCTCGAGCATGAAGCCGAACCGCTCCTGTACGTCCTCGTCAGTCATGCCGAGTAGCGTGAAGATCCGCTCCTGCACGTCGCGGCGATGGATTCGGATGCTGCCACCGGCAACTTCAAAGCCGTTGCAGACCAGGTCGTACTGCTTGGCGCGAACCCGCATCGGATCCGTTTCCAGGACCGCCAGATCCTCGTCATTCGGACTGGTGAATTGGTGATGTTTGGCGACCACGGAGCCATCGCTCTGCACCTCAAAGGCAGGCATATCGAGGACCCAGGCCAGGGCCAATATATTCGGGTCGGCGAGGTTCAGGCGGCGGCCGATCTCTAGCCGAAGCTGGCCGAGCACCTCAAGCGCGCGATCACCCTGGTCCGCTACGAGCAGCAAAAGGTCACCAGGGACGGCGTCAAGGCGCGGCAGCATGGCAACGCGCTCGTCGTCGCCGACGAACTTGGCCGCGGCTCCCTTCAAGGTACCGTCATCCTGCACCGCCAGGCTGACCAGGCCGCGCGCGCCGTGCGTGCGCGCCAGTGAGGCGAACTCGTCGAGCTCTTTCCGCGAGCTGGCGCCAAGGCCCGGGCCGCGGAGTGCCTTGATTGCGCCTCCGGATGCCAAGGTGTCCTTAAACACGCTGAACTCGGTAGCCGCGAACACATCCGAGAGATCCTGAAGCTCAAGACCAAAGCGCAGGTCCGGCTTATCCGAGCCGTACTTGTCCATTGCCTCTCGATAGGTCATCCGTGGCAGCGGTTCGGCAAGCAAGCGCTTACTGGACAGCTCCCTGGCTATGGCGATATAGAGTTCCTCGAAAAGCTGGAGGATGTCCTCCTGCTCGACAAAGCTCATTTCGACGTCGAGCTGGGTAAACTCAGGCTGTCGATCGGCCCGCTGGTCTTCGTCGCGAAAGCAGCGAGCAATTTGGAAATAGCGCTCGAATCCCGCCACCATTAACATCTGCTTGAGTTGCTGCGGCGACTGAGGCAAGGCGTAAAACTCGCCGGGATGCACGCGGCTGGGAACCAGAAAGTCGCGCGCGCCGCCGGGCGAGCTCTTGAACAGTATCGGCGTTTCAACTTCGATAAATCCACGCTCGTCCAGGTAGTCGCGCATGAACTTCACTACTCTGTGGCGCAAGATGATATTCTCGCGCATCCGTTCGCGGCGCAGGTCAAGATAGCGGTAGCGAAGCCGAAGCGGCTCCTCCACCATTACATCATCGTTGATATAGAACGGCGGGGTCTTTGAGGGGTTCAGGATCTCCAGCGATTGTGCGTGCAACTCGATCTCGCCGGTGGCCAGCTTCGCATTTTCGGTCCCAGACGGCCGAGGCGCGACCACGCCTGATACCGACAGCACGTACTCATTGCGCACGCCCTCGGCAATTTGATGAGCCTCGGGAGCGCCTTCACGATCGATGACGACCTGAGTAATGCCCCAACGGTCGCGAAGATCCAGGAAAATCAGGTGGCCCTGGTCGCGGCGGCGATTGAGCCAGCCCATCAGGGTCACGGCCTGGCCGGAGTTGGCACGGGTCAGCTCGCCACATGTCGTCGTCTTATGCGTAGACACGCTCTAGGAGTCCCCTCAATAGCAATACGGAAGCATAGGTGAATTGCCTTTAGCCTACCGCACGCGCATGGATGAGGGAAAACGGACCGCGCGGCGCGCTCAAGCGGCGCGGGCGTCCGGTTCGGTGGGCGTTGAGGCGGTGGGGGCGGGAAGGAGCGCGACCGGTCCCGTGGCCTGGGGCCAATGCGTGGCCCGACGGACGCCGGCTTTGATGCCGCGCCAGAAGCTCGTGGTTCGAATCACGGGCGCGGCGGCGACGTTGGCGGCGATGTCCACATACTTTTCATTCAGGCGCGTTGCCCAGGCGATCTTCTCGTGTACCCAGCCCATCTTCTTCAGTACCCAGTAGAGCCCAAACGCGATACCGGCATTGAGCGCCACGCCAATAATCAGCAGCAGGATGAGCTCGATGCCCAGAACCGTGCCGCCAATGGCGCCTGCCCAATCATTCAGGGTGCCCACGTCACGATTCTCCGGTGCTCTTGTTCGGCGTTCCCGCATTCCGCCGCAAGGAGCGCGTTACGCTGGTGCTGAGCACTTGCACCGTCTTGGCCACGCCGGCTGTCACGCTGACGCTGGTGATCAACGGTTTGATCAGGCCCGTGCTCACGAACTCACTGGTGCCTTGAACGGTCTTCACGGTTTGCTGGGCCGAGCCAATCACGGGCATGATTTCGGATTTGATCTGCTTGATCAGGTCACGGATCTCGAGCGCGACCATGACCAGCAAGCCGAACGCGATTAGTGAGAGGATCGCCGCGATAAGTAGCAGCCAGCTTACAATGCCCGGCATCCTGAGAATTCCTCCTGTCGCGGCCTATCAGAACACAATGCCGCCTGTGTTTGGATTCTAACACAGGCGGCAATAGCAAAGGGCCATTTTGGCCCGTTTTGCCGCGAAAGCACGGGCAAGCCCTGTCTGACCGTGCTTGGGCGACTACGAATGTACCGATGGAGGCGGAAGCTCCAGCGACGCGCGCGCCAGGCCGGCCCGGTCGTGGCGAGCGAGCACGTCGACGCGGCCGCCTGTTGGAGCGTGAACCACCCATTCCACGGCCAGACGGTTGTCCGTTGGATCAGACGGCCCATGGAAGTTCAATTGGGGGTATGCGCGGCCCTCCAATTGGCCAAGCTCCTCGCGCGCGTGAACGATCTCCAGTGCCCCATTCGGCGGCAGCGCAATCTCGCAGACAACGCCGCGCACGGTTTTGGTGGTCAAGGCATTCTTCGTTACATAGGTTGGAAGCCAGCCCGTGTTCTGCACCACGAGACGAATCTTGTGCCGGCCATCGCCAATCGCGGTCGCGGTGGCGCCGTGTATCTCGAGCAAAGGCGAGAGGAGCAGTTGCCAGACGAGCCAGGGCGGGAACTTCGCTATCTCAGGTTCAAGCAAATGCGGTGGCGGGTTTCGGAAAGCGTAAAAATAGTTCCAGCCGCCAAGCTCGATCCGTCCGAGCTGCGGGTGATCGTAGGGATACCAGTCGACGTACCCTTTACCGCCGAGCGCTTCATCATTCCACCGCAACAGGGCCAGGTCATCCTCGATCGGATGCTCGCGGAACCAATCGATGTACTTATAGTCCGTGATGCCAGCCTGTTGCTGCGGGCTCCAGAGCTCCACGGCGAAGAAAAAGATACCGAGATAGTCGAACATGAATGCGTCGAGGCCGCCACTGATGGTGTCCTTGGTGCCGTAGCGGAAGTCATGGAAAATCGAGATGGCGGGGTAGCCGGTGAGCGCCGTCCCTCTGGCGGCAATCTTCTTGTACACCTGGAGATCCTCGGCGGCGAACGCATCGTCCGGCTTGTCGCCGTATGGGCGAAGCAGCACGCCTGAGTAGGTATGGAAGGCGACACCGCCGGTCAGATTGGGGTGCGAAACCATAAAGTCGACGATGCAGCGGATCTCGGGCTCCGATACCGGAAAGGGGCCGGCGCCCGGCTGCTGATATTCCTGTTTCCAGCCGGCGGGAAAGTTGCGATTAATATCAAGGCCCTGCTTTGGCGGCTGCAGCCGGATCAGGGCGCCATCATAATCGTCAACGCGGCCTTCGGGTAGGAGCCGAAAGTACTGGCCGCCTTCCTCATCCGGTTCCCGTCTCACCATCAGGCGAGGCTCGCCGGCGCTGATCTTCCAGTTACCCGTGGCATCCGGGAGGCGCATCGTAAGCATGCGCCCGTCGCCGTCGACATCCTCGCGAATCAAGCCGCCAAGGGGATCTTCGTCGTAGGGATAGGGCCGGGTGCTGGATCGAATAATTTTCGGCTGGTCGGCCAATGCCCATTCGGCGCCGTCGGGATTGATGCGCGGACATATATAGAAGGCACGCGTATCGAGGGCACGCGTAATCCGCTCGTCGACGCCGTAGCCGGAAACCAGCGCGTCCAGCAGATAGAGACAGGCGCTCGACGCCGACACCTCGCTGGCGTGGATATTGCCGTCAACCCACATGGCCGGCTTCTCACGGTCAGGGCCGGTAGCGAACGCCGTCACGGTAACGAGCCATATCTCACGACCCTCGAAGCTCTGGCCCAGGCTCTCAACGCGGACAATATCCGGGCGCTCCTCGGCGTAGCGGCGCAGGAAGCGAGTCACGTCGTCATAGCGGTAAAACGTGTCGAATCGTTGCCGGGGCATGAAGAACTCCTCACCGGGCGTTACGCGCCGCGGACTCGCGGGCGCCGCATTTCGTGGAGTGTACAGGATTACATCACTATGGCTGCAAGCCGGCGCGGCTATGTAGCGGACGCCGTAATTCATGAAAACACGGTTGTCGCGTCGATCGGTCGGTGCTACACTCACAGGGCGCGTTCAGGTCTTGAGCGTGCTGATGATGACTGGCCCGTGATTTACAGGCCGGCCTACTTCTCGCTTCGCCAGCCGGGGGCCTGACAGCACCAACAGGTCGAACAACGCAGGTGGTCGAAGCTTACCCGAGGGAAGGAGTGGTGTATTGCTGCGCGACTACGAGGTCACCTACATCCTGAGTACCACGCTCGACGAAGAGGCATCGGCGGCCGTGATCGAGCGGGTCAACCAGTTGATTGTCGCCGGTGGCGGATCCGTCACCGAGGTCCATGCCTGGGGTAGGCGGCATCTTGCCTATCCCATCGACCATAATCGAGATGGGTTCTACGTAACGACGCGTTACTCGATGCCCACGCAGGCGATGCTTGCGTTCGAGAACGACTTGCGACTCAACGAGAACATCCTGCGACACGGCGCGTTCCGTCAGGACGAAGTGCCGATCAAGCCGATCCTTCCGGTGGTGCAAGCGGCAGCCCAGGCAGCGCCGGCGAGCGCGCAGGCAACACATGACGCCGATGCGCAAGACGAGCACGAGATCGGCGTGTTGGATGAGACAATCGATCCAGAGCTAGTCCCCGCGGCCGAGGACTGATTCGGTCACATTCGCGTTAGCCAGGGAGAATGAGCCGTGGCCGGGAACTTGAAGAAAATCTCCATTATCGGAAACCTGGGAAGCGATCCCGTGATGCGCTACACGCAAGACGGTACCGCGGTGGCGACATTCAACGTGGCCGTAAACGATCGAGGGCGCCGTGGCCAAAACGCCGAAGGGGCCGCTGGAGCCGCCGGCGGCCAGCCTGAGGAGACTACTACTACCTGGTTCCGGGTCAGCGCCTGGCGGCGCCAGGCGGAAATCGTAAACGAGTGGCTGAAAAAGGGTATGTCGGTGTACGTTTCCGGAGACTTGAGGACGAGCGAATTCACGGGAAACGACGGGCAGAAGCGCTTCACGTTGGAAGTCTTCATGCAAGACATGCAGATGCTCACGCCTAAGGGCGTGACCGAGGGCGGCTCGTTTGACGACTCGTCTTCCTCCGGCGGCGGTCAGACCGCGAGCCGGCCGAGCTTCCCCTCGGGGAACCGCCAGGGCGGCGGGCGACCGGCGCCGGACGTGCAGGAAGAGGACGACGGCGACATTCCATTCTAAATACAGCTACGTGCCATCGGCACATCGGGAGATTGACCAAGCATGAGTACACCATCGTATTCACCAGGTTTTGACGGAGGCGCCAGGTCCGAGGGTGGCCGCGGCGATCGCGCGGAAGGCGGCCGCGGCGATCGCGGGCCGCGCGGCCCGCGGCGAGAGGGTGGCCGCGGCGACCGCTTCTCGCGCCGCCGCGTGTGCAACTTCTGCGTCGACAAGATGGATCTGGTCGACTATAAGGACGTGGCGCGGCTCCGCAAGTATCTCAGCGAGCGTGGGAAAATCGAGCCGCGCCGCAAGACCGGCACCTGCGCCAAACATCAGCGCGTGCTGACCGTGGCTCTAAAGCGCGCCCGTCAACTCGCTTTGCTGCCGTATACTGCCGAGCATCAGCGCTTCATCCAGAGATGAGCGCGCCAGCAGAGCCCAGGGCTGGGCAGCCGACAGGCGGAGACAAGGGACCGCGCCGAGGACAGCGGCACCGGCCGCCTCATCAGCATTATAAGCGCACGAGCGCGATAATTGACGATCGGCCCGACGGCAAGCCGATTCTGTTCAACTATGGCCGCCATATGACCAAGCTCGAAAAAGAGCATGCCAAGGTCATGATTGCCTACAGCGTGCTCGCCGCGGTGGTCGCGGCTTGCCTGGCGATCTTCGTAGTGTTTGCCGTGTTTAACCTCTATATTTCGCCGAATCAGACAGTCGCCACCATTAACGGCAGCAGGATTAACCGGAACGACCGCGACCTGATGACCAAGTACTACGCTTATTACGCCGCGCAGCAGGCGAGTCAAGGAACCACGACATCGTCCGATCCGCAAGCATTGGCGGTAAGCGCGCTGCAACGGCAAACACTCACGGCCGTGGAAGCGAAAAGCCTGCTCGGCATTGTCACTACCAGCGCGGACGTCGATGCCGAATTCAAAAAGATCGAAGGCACCGCGAGTAGCTCAAGCGTCTCCAGCTTTCTGAGCCAGATCGGCATCAGCCAGGATGACTATCTGCGGCTATTCATCGCGCCGCAAGCGCTTGAACAGAAAGTCGGCGCCTATCTCGCGCGCAACAACCCCAAAACGGCCGAAGAATGGCATTTCGCGCGGATAGCGGTCGCAAACAAGAAGACGGCCACGCAGTTGCTCGATCAGATCGCCCGGAATGCCAATAACAAGGGCGGCACGCAAGCGTCACTCTTCGCGAAACTGGCCAAGAGTAAATCCACCGATACCGCGTCCAAGTCACAGGGAGGCGATCTCGGCTGGGAACGTGCCTCCGACACCGCGACGGATTCCCTTCTTGGGCCGAAACTGGTGACGGTGCTGCGGTCAATGGAACAGACCAACACTGCCTTCAGGCTCTACAACGTCGGCAGCGCATGGTACGTCATAAACTTCCTTGGCCATGACCTGAAGCACAAGCTCACGGACGCGCAAACGCAAAGCGACGTTACGAACGCGTTCAACGCGTGGTACCAGCCCTTGTTGGCGAAAGCGGTGGCAAATCCGTCATTGGTGAGTAATTCGGTGACGAGCGCGCCGGTGGCAACCGCCATGCCGACTCAGGCAAGCGCCTTATTTCCTACCGCCATGCCAACGGCGGCGAAACCAGCAGCTACCGGCAAGAAAAAGTGAGGCAGGCGACGCCTCGTCGCCAGGCGCCCGCGTATCGGGTGGGATCAACACGTGAAATCTGATTCCACCCGCCGCATCCGCCTCGCGCTGCTCCTTGGCGGCCGGTCGCCCGAGCATGACGTGTCACTGATCTCGGCACAATCGGTCTACCGGGCACTCGATCCCGCACGCTTCGACGTCGTTCCGGTGGCGATCGGACGTAACGGAGCGTGGCTACCGCTTGAAACGTCGCGCGCGCTGTTGACGAGCGGCGCGAACGGCACTGAGACGAGGTTGGGCGAACAGGGCACGGGGGCGTTGGTGCCCGAGGCAGGATTCGGCGCGACCGTGGATGTGGTCTTTCCGCTCTTGCACGGCCCGTTTGGCGAGGACGGCACGGTGCAGGGACTCCTGGAACTGCTCGACATCCCCTATGTAGGCGCCGGCGTCGCGGCGTCGGCGGTCGGCATGGATAAGGTGCTGATGAAGGGGCTCTTCGCGCAACACGGCCTTCCGGTGCTGCCATATGCGGTGGTGCGGCGATCGCAGTGGGATCGAGATCGCGCCGGCGCTCTGCGGCGCGTTCTGGACGCGCCGGGCCTGCCCTGCTTCGTCAAGCCGGCGAATATGGGGTCGAGCATCGGCGTGCACCGCTGCGATTCGGCAAGCCAGGTCGAGCCTGCCCTGGAAGATGCCCTGTCGTATGACATGAAGGTGCTGGTCGAGCACGGCGTGCCGGGGTACCGCGAGATTGAGTGCGCCGTGTTGGGCAATGACGAACCGCGTGTCTCGGTGCCGGGCGAAATCCTGATCGACAGCGCGTTCTACGATTATCAGACCAAATATACCGATGGCAAGGCGGGGCTGCGGGTGCCGGCGAATGTACGACCGGAGACTGCCGCGAAACTGCGGTCGTTGGCGCTCGAAGCGTTCGCGTCCATCGACGCGGCGGGAATGGCACGGGTCGATTTTCTCGTTTCCGCCGGCGAATCGGTGATCTGGCTCAATGAGATAAACACGATTCCAGGGTTCACACCCTACAGCATGTATCCTCTCCTCTGGCAAGCGTCAGGCGTACCGTACGATGAACTGGTGACGCGGCTGGTCGAGCTTGCGCTGCAGAGGCACGACGAGAAGGCGCGGCTGCGGCGCGATCGTATTTCTGGGGGGGAATGAACCGTGCCGGCCGAGCCTATGGTTGTCGTCGCGCTGTCGCCCAAGTTTCCCCAGGAGTTCGTTCATTTAGTCACGGCAGTCTCGCCTCGCATCCGCGTGGCGCGGTTGACGGCCGGCGGCGTGCCGCCCGAGGCCGCGAGCGCCGAGGTCCTGGCGGCATGGGACCTGCGCCGCGAGGAGCTGGCCGCGCTCGCGCCTTCCCTGCCTCGGCTCACATGGGTGCAGTCGCCCGTGGCCGGGGTGGGCGACCAGCGCTTGCACGAAGTCCTCCCGGCTGGGGTCGCCATATCGAGCGCGGCGGGTGTCTATGCGGACCTGGTGGCGGAACATGCCATGATGATGATGCTGGCGCTGTATCGTCGCCTGCCGGAATTGCTTGCCTGGCAACGCGAAGAACATTGGGGCGAGCTTGAGGCCCGCACGCTGGCAGGTCAGACGCTGGGGATTGTCGGCGCGGGCGGTATTGGCCGCGGCGCCGCGCGCATGGCCCACGCTTTTGGCATGCGGTCACTGGGGGTACGGCGCGATAGCCGCCCGATCGAAGGCGTCGATCAAACGGTTCCTCGCGGCGATCTCAAGACCTTGCTGGCCGCTTCGGACGTAGTGCTGTTGGCGACGCCGCTGACGCCTGAGACACGCGGCATGGTGGATCGCGAGTTTCTCCGCGGCATGAGGAATACGGCAATCCTGATTAACGTGGCGCGAGGCAAGATCGTGGTAACCGACGATCTGGTCTACGCGCTTCGGCAGGGTGAGATTGCCGGCGCCGGCCTCGACGTGACTGATCCCGAGCCGCTACCAAAGGATCACCCGTTATGGCATCTGCCCGGCGTGATCGTAACGCCGCATCATGCCAATCCCGAGGCGCTGAGCCACGAATACGCCGTTCGCCGGCTGTGCGAGAATCTCCACCGCTATTTGCGCGGCGATCCCTTGATTGCCGTGGTGGATTCGCGGCGCGGTTACTGATCACTCGCGATAATATTGGTCGTCCGAAAGTTCGACATCGTCGCGTACCCAGGCCACGGATATGCCATCGCTGTTACCGGCGCCATTTCGGGTCAACAGTATAACGGCGTCGAGCCGCGGATCGTGTGACACGCGGTCGTTGTAGGACCGGATCGCCTGAATCGCCAGATCAGAGGACTCCGCCGGCTGGGCTACCCCGTCACGCATCACGTTGTCGGCGACGATTACCCCACCGGGACGGACCAGGCGAAGGGCCCAATCGAGGTATGCCGGGTAACTCTCTTTGTCGGCATCAATGAACGCCATGTCGAACGGCAAGCCGCCGGCCAGATATTCGAGGGTACGCAGGGCAGGACCGAGTCTCACTTCTACCTTCTCGGCCAAACCAGCCCGCGCGATAAAGCGCCCGGCAATCTCCGCGTGCCGCGGCTCGATTTCCAGGCTGACCAGGGTGCCGTTTTCTGGAAGCGCCCTGCCCATCCATATCGTGCTGTATCCGGCCAGCGTACCGATTTCCAGGACGCGGCGCGCGCCGGAAATACGCACAAGCAGCGCCAGCGTCTTGCCGGTCGAGGGTGAGACTTGAATGGATGGCAGCCCCGCCGTTCGTGCCGCAGCCAACAGATCACCTAGCAGTTCGTCCTCCTGGGCATACCTGGAGTTTATATAGTCGAGCAACACAGCGCTTGTGTTGTCAGGGCCCTGATTATCAAGCTTCGGCATCCGCGTTCAATCCTCTCACGGATCGATGTCTAGAATACGGTGATACCCCACGGGGGCGGGTCGCCGGCAAACATGGCGTCGGCCCGCCGCAGGGACTCGGCCGATTCCTCGATAACGCGTCCGGCTCGGGCAAGAGAGCTGAACCGCGTGCCGCCCAGGTACGCGGCGCTCAAATCCTCCACTTGCAGGACAATGTCTGGTCGTGAGCCGGTGCGCGAACAGATCGCGCCCTCCGGCGATCCTTCAAGCTGGAAGCGACCGGCGGTCTCTGGCCTGAACCGATCGTGGACTTCAAACGTCACGCGTCCTTCCATCGCGTAGCGCCGCGCGTTCAAGGCCGCGGGCACGTCCAGAATGCGCGCCCACATACCATCATTACGATACCGCACCTGAAGAAACCTGGGGTCCGCGAGTCGCCAGCGTAACGGCTCATCCGGGGGGCTGTTATGAGTTACCACGTTTCTGATGACGTCAAGGTTGAGCAACATACGCCACAGGGCAAGATAGGCGGTGGCATCCTCGGCTATCAGTTCGTCGAGCTTCATGGTATGATTGCGCATTCCATCGGCCCAGGCGCGTTCAACCCGATAGTCGGCATAGCCTTGCGGCTCGCCGGCAGGCGATCGCGCCAGGAGAAAGAAGCGAGTTTGATTTCCCTCGTCGTGCTTGAGCTGTGATTGCCACCAATACTCTGGCCGGTCGATGGCGCCCGGCTGCAACCGGCGTACGCGGTCATGAAGGTCGGGAAACAGAGTGCGCGCGTCATCGATGCCAATAAAGTCGACCGTTCCCGCATAATCCAGGGGGACGGCAAAGGCGCCATGCAACGGATCGATGCTGTAGCCAACGCGGTCGGTCGCGATGCCGAAGCCATACCGCTGATAGATAATGCTCTCCGACGAGTAGAGCAGCGCCACCGGGTCGCCGAGATCGTGAAGGTCCGCCAGTTGGCGCTCCATCATGGCGCGGAGCAGGCCCTGGCGCCGGCGGGTCGGGTACACCGAGACCCAACCGATGGCGGCGGCGGCCACGCGCGTGTTACCTGGGACGGTAAGCTCATGCCGTAGGGAGCCGGCCGTGCCGACGATCTCGTCCTTGTCGAACACGGCAAGAGTGCGTGGCAAATCGAGCGCGGCAGCTTCGAGCTCCAGTTCTTGGGCGTCGATGCTCGACGAAAATGCCACGCTCTGTCGGCGAAAGAACGAGTCCACTTCGTCCGACGTGATGGGGCGGAGCGAGAGAGAAGAAGCCATACTAGCCATTCTACTAGCGTCCTGGATTCACGATCGGCGCGCCCAGCCGGCGCCCGCATGAACGATTCTTATAAAAAATGAACGTGTGCCGGGTAATGCCTCGACAGCGTGCGGAGATGCCCCTACACTTGATCGTATGTCCACCGAAACTACCACCCGACGGGATCAAAAGACCGTACGGCAGATTCTCCCGCCCTGGCGGGTCATGCTTCACAACGACGACGTGAATGACATGGTCCACGTGATCCGCGCGCTGCTGGGGAGCGTGCCGTCGCTGTCGTTCGAGCGCGCCAAGGAGGTGATGCTGGAGGCGCACCTGCATGGCGTCGCCCAGGTCGTGGTGTGCCCAAAGGAACACGCCGAGATGTACAGGGAGCGTCTCGAGCAACATGGCCTGACGAGCACCATCGAGGCCATGTGAGCGAATCACGGCTGGGGATGATCGGCTGCGGCCAGATCTCGGAACGCTACTTTGAGTGGGCGCGGATGCTGGGCGGCGGGCGATTCGTGGCCACCTGCGCTGAACACATGGCGAGCGCGGAATACGCGGCCCGAAAATACGACTGCCCCCGCTTCTACGATGACCACTGCGCGCTGCTGGACGATCCCGATGTGGACGCGGTAGTCATTACCACGCCGCACGCGCTGCACGCCCCCCAGGCCCTGGACGCCGTGCGCGCCGGAAAGCACGTGCTGATCGAGAAGCCGATGGCTACAAGCTGGGACGACGCGATCGAGTTGGCGCGCGCGGCGGCGAACAGCGACGTTACGGTGTTCGCGTTGCCGTTCCTGGCCTACGCGGAGCAGCTTCTGGCGCAACGCTACATGCGCGAGGAGGTAATCGGCAAAGTCGTTGGCGCTGAAGCCTATTTCACGTTGCCTGGCCCACGGCGCGCGAACTGGTACTACGGCAAGCAAGCCGGCGGCGGCGCCATGCTCGACACCATGGTGTATTCCTTAAGCGATCTTGCCTGCCTGCTCGGCCCAGCGCGTCGCGTCACGGGCATGGCGAATACACTCATATCACATCGAAAGACGGGAGACGGTGGTCGCGTGCGTACGGAGGTAGACGACAACGTCAGCCTGTTGTTGGAGTACGATGGCGCCCAGCACGCGCTGGCACGCTCGTGCTGGGCGCCCGCCTATTTCCGCAACGCGACGATCGTTCAAGGGCGGCGCGGTACGATCTTTCTGCGCGAAGCCGGGAAACGCGTGGTCATTCAGAGTCTGGAAGGCCCGGTCGCCGGCGCGCACCTTATCGAATTTATGGGCCTTCCCCATTGCTATGAGATCATCCCGCGTCCGCTTGAGGCCGAGGAAGACATCCTTGGCCAATTTTTGGCGGCGATTCGAGGTGGCGCGGCGGGTGCGGCCTATTTTCCGCGCGCCCTGCACGTAATCGAGCAGATGATGAAAGGCTACGAATCGGCCAGGCTCGGGCAATGCCTCGATCTTGAAACCACGTTCGCGCCAGGGTGGGACCGTCAGCCGGCAATCATGGACCTGTCAGGCCCCACGTATCTCTAACGCCCACGGCGAAACTCGCGTGGCGCGTTGGGGCGGGTTGTTGGGCGCTCAGGCGCGAACGATGAGCGCATCGCGGTGCTGGCCAACGCCAACGTAACGGACAGGTACGCCGACCAGTTCCTCCAGACGCAAGATGTAGCGCCGCGCGGCCGGCGGCAAGTCGGCAAAGGCGCGGGCGCCGGTTGTGGGTGTCTCCCAACCGGGCAGGGTTTCGTACACTGGCCGCACGCGCGCGAGCGCCCGCGTGGACGGCATCTCCTGGCACAGCTCGCCGTCCAACATGTAGCTCGTACAAATGCGCAGCGAAGGGAATCCATCCAACGGGTCGAGCTTGGGGATCGCGAGCGACGTGCAGCCATTCAGTTGCGCGCCAAAGCGCGCGGCGACCGCGTCGAACCAGCCGCAGCGTCGCGGCCGGCCGGTCGACGCGCCGAACTCATGGCCGATCTCGCGCAGCTTGTCCCCAACCTCATCGTGGAGCTCGGTGGGAAACGGGCCTTCGCCCACGGACGTGGTATACGCCTTGAGCACGCCGACCACCTCGGTAATCGCGCCGGGCGGGATACCGGCGCCGGATGAGGCGCCGCCGGAGATGGCCGACGACGACGTAACGTAGGGATAGATACCCCAGTCAAGGTCACGCAGGGCGCCAAGCTGGCCTTCGAGAATCACGGCATCGCCGGCCGCGACTGCCGCGCGCACCAGGGGAAAGGTATCCACGATTTGCTGTCTGAGCGCCTTGCCCCACGCATAACACATTTCCTGGAGCGCGTCGAGGGCCAACGGCTCACGATCGTAGAGCCTCGTCAACAAACGATTCTTCTGCTCCAGTACGAAAGGCAATTCGTCGCGCAAGAACGCGTCGTCCAGAAGGTCGCCCATGCGCACGCCGATACGCGCCACTTTGTCCGTATAGCACGGGCCGATGCCGCGCCTGGTGGTGCCCTGCACGCGATCGCCGCGGGCATTTTCCTCTAACCCGTCGAGCAATTGGTGGTAGGGCATGACCACGTGCGCCCGATCCGAGATTCGCAGCCGCGCCGTATCGATGCCGCGGCCCTGCAGGTCCGCGATCTCGCCGAGCAAGGCGCCGGGATCGATGGCGGTGCCGGGGCCAAGAATACAGCTTGCGCGCGGATAGAAGATGCCGGACGGGACGAGATGAAGGGCGAAACCGCCAAATTCGTTGTGGATGCTATGGCCGGCATTGGCGCCACCGTTGTAGCGAATGACCATATCGGCGCGGGCAGCCAGATAGTCTATGATCTTGCCCTTGCCTTCGTCGCCCCAATGACATCCAACCACGGCGGTTACGCTCAGCGTCCTTCTCCCTTCGACACGCGGCGGATGGTCGCATAATGGCGACCGTGGCCATGCATACTGTACCGGCTTTCGGCGCCGTGCCTCAAGTCCGGAGCGCGCTCCCGCATACGCGGACGAATGCCCCACCGTCGCCGGCGGGGCATTCACCGAAGCGATAAGCAGATTCAGTATCGGTCAGGGCGCCTTGTAGACGTAGCTGCCGATCCAATTGGTATACCCGGCGGCCACGGAGTATACCGTAAACTTGAATCCGTCAGTATCCGTGGCATTGCCGAGGCCCGCGGAGATTGCCGACGCGCTAGGAAATGCGGCATTGTACATACTCTTGTTGTAGAGGCACAGGATGCCGGGAGTGGCCAGGCCCACGCCTGGGCAGTCGGCAGTCGGTCCAACCTGATACGAGGAAGCGGCAGTCGCCAACGGGATGCGGAAGGAAACGCCATATCCCTGAATATTGGAGGCTGCGGCGGCGGTAAACGTCACGGCAATATCGCCAATCTCCGTTTGGCCAGAGGCCAGGGCCGTCGGCGCCGCGGCGCCCGCGGGCCCGGCAGGACCAACAGGACCCGCGGGGCCAGTGGCGCCAGTCAGACCAGTGGCGCCAGGAATGCCCGTCGGGCCTTGGAGACCTGCCGGACCGGTGAGCCCGATCGGGCCCTGAAGACCTTGCGATCCTGCCGGCCCCTGATGGCCCATCGGCCCTTTGGGGCCTTGAATGACCTTGATATGGTTCAGGCTGGATTCGAGCTTGGCGATCCTGGCGCTCAGGGCCGCTACTTGCGAGGCGAGCGACGAATGCGGCGCGGCAGCCTGACTATAGCCCACCGTACCGGCGACGAGGGAGACCGAAACCACACTAGCGACAACCGTGCGTGAGAGGAACGAGCTTGCCATGAAACCGTTTCCTTTCCATCGGCCCTTCCGGGCCATGCTTTTCGCGGCTCAAACCGAGCCGTTCGATTGTCGAACCGTCGTCCTCAGCGGCCGTTCGGCTTCGATGACACAAACATAGTCGGCATCGATGCGCGGCGCCGCGTGGTAGATCACGGCGAGATTGTGATCTTGCGCACAGTATTTACGCCGGTGTCGGGGGCTGGAAGGCCAGGCTGGCCCGCTACTTTGCAACGCGGCGGATCGCGTGGTATTTATTGTGCCGAACGGCTGTATCGCCCCGCGCGGGCCGACATTGAACGAATTCGGAGGACCATAATGGCCTATCTCGGCCTGGACCTTGGCACGACCGGTGTTCGCGCCCTGCTCATCGACCGAATGGGCGCCGTGCTCGGCTCCGCAACCGCGGAACACCCGCTCTATAGCCCAGCGCCTGGCTGGATGGAACAAAATCCCGAGGATTGGTGGTCATCGACGTGCCAGGCCGTGCGGGCGGCGCTGCGACAAACCGGCATCGACGCGGCCGACATCCAGGCCATCGCGGTCTCCGGACAGATGCATGGAGCTACGCTGGTCGATGCGGACGGCACGGTCGTGCGGCCATGCATCCTGTGGAACGACCAGCGAAGCGTTTCGCAGTGCGCCGAGATTACCGCGTTGGTCGGCACGCAACGGCTGCTGGAGCTAACGGGGAACGTGCCCCTGGCCGGCTTCACGGCGCCGAAGCTGCTGTGGGTGCGGGAGAATGAGCCGGAACGATGGTCGCGCGTGGCGCGCGTTCTCCTGCCGCGCGATTACCTGAACTATCGCTTGACCGGGACGATGGCCGGCGAGCCATCGGACGCCGCCGGAACGTTGCTGTTTGACGTACACGCGCGCTCCTGGTCCGCTGAAGTGCTCGCGGCGCTCCAGCTCGACCCAGGGTTATTGCCTCCAGTCGTGCCATCGGCGGGGATCATGGGACATATTGATGCCAGGGCCGCCCGCGAAACCGGCCTGCGCGCAGGCACGCCGGTGATGGGCGGCGGCGCCGATAATGCCTGCGCGGCGGCCGGATCGGGCGTGCTTGAGCCCGGCCAGGTGCTGTGCAGCGTAGGCACCTCCGGCACGGTCGTGGCGCCGGTCGGACTTGCCGTCGGCAATCCGGGGCACAACGTCCACTTGTTTTCGCACGTGTCGCCGAGCACAAACTATTTGATGGGCGTTGTGCTGTCGGCGGGCGGCGCGCTCCGCTGGTTCAAGGACACCTGCTGCCCTGATCTGGTGAAGGCCGACCAGGCAGGCGGGGCGAATGCTTACGCGCGGATCACGGCGGAGGCCGAGGCGACGCCGGTGGGCGCCGAAGGCTTGTTGTTTCTGCCATACCTCACGGGCGAGCGCACGCCGCATGGCACCGCCGCGGCGCGCGGCGTATTCTTTGGTCTGAGCCCGCGCCACACGAGGGGACACATGGCGCGCGCCGTGATCGAGGGCGTCAGTTACGCGCTCGGTCAGTCGCTGGACCTGCTGCGTCAAGCCGGCGTCGCGGGCGATGTCGTTCGTGTCACCGGCGGCGGCGCGCGAAGCCCATTCTGGCGCCAGATTCTGGCGGATACGTTCGCGTGCCCGCTCGACGTGCAGACGACCGACGAAGGCCCCGCGTACGGGGCTGCGCTGCTCGCCGCCGTGGGACACGGCGCGTTTCAGACGATTGAAGAAACAGCGGCGCTGATACAACCAAGCGGGCGCGTGGAACCTCGCCCGGAAGCTGCCAGGCTGTACAAGCGGGGAGCACGGCTGTTTGCGGATCTGTACACGGCACTGGAACCCATGTATATGGCACGTCTAGATCTTGACGTTTCGTGATCGGCGCACACGGGCATTTGCCGCTAAAAAGCGCCCACGGCTCTACCACAAAACTGGCCTTCGACGGCTCTTTTGGCCCCATGGCGGCTCAAATGGTCTGCTAGAGCGGATGGCAAAAACAAAATTATCTTCCACTATTGCGAATTGCCGACGAATAAGGTATACTACGGCGCGGTTAAGGGCCGCATCCCAGTGATGCAAACCGGTACCCTTTTTCGGTTCCGTCGAGACACTCGCACCTCGATGAATCCCGCATCAAGCGGTTAAGGGCTCACCGGGCAGCTTGCTCGACGTGCATCCTTGCCAGTGGTTTCTCAAAGTTCAAGGGATTCAGAGGCCTTCATGTACCAGGACAAAACCCTCGTCTGTCGCGACTGCGGCCAGGAGTTCATTTTCAGCGCCGGAGAGCAGGAGTTCTTCGCTTCCAAGGGGCTGCAGAATGAGCCCGGTCGTTGCACGAGTTGCCGTACGGCTCGCCGTGCTTCAGGTGGAATGGGTGGCGGCGCACGCTCAAGCGGGAATCGCGAGATGACAACGGTTACGTGCTCGTCTTGCGGCCA
>JANWHV010000194.1 GCA_025450255.1 Chloroflexota bacterium
CTCCACCGGTAGGGTGGAGAACCCCAGCGGCCGTAGCAACGTCCACACCACGGGCCAGAGGCCGCGATTGCGCACCGTGTAGGTGACGACCAGGGCCTCACCGGCGGTAATGGCGTGCCCTCTTGGCTTCCCTTCAGCCGTGAGCGCCAGCGCGGTCGCAACGGTGGCGATCAGACAGACGGCGAGCAGCGCCAGCAGGCCGATTCCCACGCGCTGCAGCAGGTGCCAGCCCGATGCGTAGCCCGCCGCCAGCACGATAATGCTCAACGCCGCCGGCCATGACCAGCGCCCGCCCAGCGAGGTCATCGGGCCCAGCCTGCCTCGACCACGTCGCCCAGCTTACCATGCGTCACATTCTTCTTATTCGAGCCGTCGAAGCGCATGAGCCAGAGATCGTGGCCGCGGCCCAGCGCTCCTTCGGCGCCGGATGACACGACGAACGCGATTTGCTTGCCGTCGGGGCTCCAGCTTGGCGTCCCCACGTCATACGATAGATTCCCGGTCAGCGGCGTCATATATTGGCCGTCGGCGTGCATCAGCACGATAGCGGTCGCCGCCGCTTCCGAACCCTGCGCCGGTCGCAACGCCGCCACGATATGCGTGCCGTCCGGCGAATAGCGGGCAGCCAGAAAGCTGCCGGCCTCGGGCGCGTCGCCGCCGAGCGGGTGCGCGTGACCGCCGTGGGGGTCGGCGGCCCACAACGCGCCATCCTGGGTATACAGGATATGCTTTCCGTTGGGCGACCAATCCTGGAATATACGCAGACCACCGCCCTTGAGCAAGATTCGCAAATACGTGCCACCGGCGGCGATGCTATAGACGGTGAAATTCGCGCAGCAGCCGGTCGTGAAGGTGATCGTGCCGCCATCGGGCGAGTAACGCGGGCCGCTGAGCCGGCCGTAGGCCGCGAGCGACATCGCATAGAGCCGCCTGGCGTGCGTACCGTCGCTGTCCATCCGCCACAGCGCCTGTCCGTCTTCCACGAATACAATGTGCTTGCCGTCGGGTGATAGGGCGGCGTCGCTCAGGCCGTTGGCGCCGGCGCGCGTCAGCAGCCTGGTGGCGGCGCCGCTCGGTGTCGCTCGCCAGCGCGCGCTCTGGCCGGCCGTGGTGAGGGTGGCCGCCGTGGAGGTCACCAGGACAATCGTGCTCTGCTCGTTCGCGCTCAGGGCCGGCGCGGGCGCCAGGACGCCGGTCAGACCGGCGAGACCGAGGGCAATGACACACCAGGCGCGGATCATGCTACTCACGCTCGGGCCGGCGCGAAACGGCGAGGATATGCGAGCTTGACGCGAGCAGGCCAGGGTCTTCCGCGAGGTCGTAATTGAGATCGGCCCAGGCGTTCCATGCAGGACCGCGCAGGGCTGCCACCCGTTCCTCGATGCCGTCAAGTATCCCCTCCGCGGCCAGCAGGCGGGGCGGCTCGAAGCCGGCCGCCTCGATCAGCGGCGGGATCTCATCCGGCCGCGCATAATATGCGCCAACCATCTCGTCGGCATCGCCGGACGGCGGCATGGCGCCGGTCGCCAACAGTGCCTCATAGCGGGCGGATTCGCCGACGAGCAGCCGCGGATCGGTCCGCGCCAGTCGCCGGAGCGGCGCGTAGCGCGTGACGAAGGCCGCGAGCAGAGCGCCGCCGGGAACCAGCACTCTAAACGCCTCGCGTAGCGCCAGTCGCCGGCCGTCCTCGAACGGGAGGTGGTATAGCGGTCCAAGCAGGAGCACCGCGTCAAAGCTCGCGTTAGCAAAGGCGCGCAGGTCGGTGGCCGATCCCTCGACGTAGCCGGCGAGTGGCGCTTTCCGCTCGGCGGCATGATCGTGAGCGCGCGCCAGGAGGCGCGGCGAGAGGTCGAGCAGGGTTACGGCGTGCCCGGCGGCCGCGAGCGCGACGGCATAGCGGCCAGGACCGCCGCCGGCGTCGAGTACGCGCGCGTTCGCGGGCAGCGTGTCGCGCAAGGCGCGTATGGTGACCGCGAACTCCACGCGATGGCGGGTCAGGCGGCGCCATTCGCGGTCCACCTGCCTGTCGTAGAAGGCGCGAACTTCGTCGAGCGAGCCTTGTTGGCTAGCGTCCAGGTCCCTGGCGCCGCGGACCGCGGTCGGATTGAAATGAGGCATTGCGGGGCGTGCTCCTGGCCGTACATCTTCACTCATGCCGGGCGCCGGCATGACGCGCGTTCATTCGGCGCCGCGGCTACATATCTGTGAAGAGGGTAACAGAG
Organism: Chloroflexota bacterium; assembly: GCA_025450255.1. Next base: position 2,223 of record JANWHV010000194.1, read on the forward strand.
ATGGGGAAAACGGCTGATGAACGGGCCGGGTCCGCTTGAACGGCCAGGCCGGGGATGGCGGATGGATCCAGATAGCGCCGCGCGTGGAGCGCTGGGCATGGTGAATATGGGAAGCAACGTATACACCATTTGGCGGGTGCGTTAAGGATCGGGACAGGGTATCATGCTCGCATGAGGGAGACGTGAGGGCTCGGGCCGGGTACGTTTTTCGCTCAGGCTGGTTAGCGGACCGGACTCGCTGATGCGCTTCGACGTCGATCGTTGGCTAAAAATCTTGCTGACAGTGATCCTGGCGGCCGTGGTAGGCTATTTCGGCTGGCAGGTAGTCATGCGCGTCCTCTACCCTCTGACCTTGTTCATGATGGGCGCCATTATCGCCTTCATCCTGAGCCCGCTCGTCACGCGGCTGCACCAGGGCGGCATCCCCAAGCCGCTGGCGATCATCATGGTCTACATCGGGCTGCTCGCCATCCTGTCGTTGCTCGGCTACCTGCTGATCAGCCCGTTGATCGACCAGATAACGCACCTTACAAAGAATTTGCCCAAACAGGTCAAAGACCTGCAGCCCAACCTCAAGTCACTTGATAAATTCTTAACGACCCACGGTTTGCCGAACATCGACGCCTTGAAAACCAAGGCGTCCGGATATTTGAGCGACTGGGGCAATATCGTCGTCAATCACCTCACGGCCCTGGTGCTCACCTCGTTCAGCTTCCTGGTGAACACGGTCCTCACCCTGGTGATCGCTTTCTACCTCCTGCTTGACGGCGAGAAGCTCAAGGACCGCCTGTACCATCTGGTCCCTGACAGCCAGCTCAGCCGGGTGGTATTCGTGGAAGCGACGGTGAACGAGGTGCTCGGCGGCTACCTGAGGGGCCAGTTGCTGATGTCGTTGACGATCGGCACCATGGCCGGCGTGGGCACGTACCTGCTTGGCGTGCCGTATCCGGTGCTGATCGGCGTATTGGCGGGCGTGCTGGAATTGGTGCCGATGCTCGGGCCGTGGCTCGCCTCGATGCCGGCCGTGGTCATCGCCCTGGTTTCCCCGCATCCCTGGCCGCTCACACTGTGGGTAGCGCTCTACTTCCTGGCCATTCAGCAGCTAGAGTCCAACGTCATCGGGCCGCGCATCACCGGGCACGCGGTAGGACTCCATCCCCTGGGCGCGCTGATGGCCTTGCTGGTCGGCATCGAGCTCGACGGTATCCTCGGCGCCCTCTTCGCGGTGCCGGTGGCCGGCATCCTGTACGTAATCAGCATGGCCGTCTACTACAACCTCACCGGCCGGCAGCGGCCCGAGCCGGTGCGGAAGCCGGCTAATTCAGTCTGGCTCACGGGACTCACCAATAACCTGAGCAGCAAGGCAATCTGGCGACAGCCGGCCGTGCGTCCCGAGCAGCAGCGCGACGATCCGGCCGTGGCGCGGCTTACCAGCGCTCGCCTCCGGCGTTTGGCCAACGGAAACGTGCCGGAGCGATTGGCCAATGTCGAGCAGGCCCGCGACGTGCTGCTGCGCGACAAGCTGCAGCGGCGCCAGATCGCCCACGAGGAAGCCGAAGCGCGCGAGGCGGCGGCGATCGCCAATGAGCCGACCCAGCCCGAACTGTTCGATCCGGACGATCGTGAGCAGGAGGCCGAGGAAGAACTCTCGGTCCGTGCCCGCTAGGGGCGGCGCTGCATCCTTCCGACGCCCGCCTTCGCCCCCATCTCGTCGAGCCGGGCAACGACCGATGGGTGTACAGGGATGCCGTCGCGACGGTTCCGCTCCGTGGCCCGCGCCTCTTTCTCGCCCGCGATCAGCACCTCCGTGGCATCCGCCGCCAGCGGGCCTTCCTTGAGCAGCCGCTGCAGGTCTTGCAGGCGCTGCTGAAATTCGTCCAGGGCGCCAAAGGCCTGCGGGCGCAGCGCCATGAAAAATTGCCCGAGCACCGAGGGGCGCTCCATGGACCACAGTTGCGCGATCATTGGCCCATAGAGGCTGCCCGACAGCACGCCGCAGAGCACTTCGACCATCGCCGCGAGCCCGTAGCCCTTGTAGCCGCCGGACTCCGCGGCGCCACCGAGTGGCAGCAGGGCGCCGTTGAGCGCCGCCCGCGAGTCAAGCGTTGGCCTGCCGTCCTCGTCCAGCGCCCAGCCATTGTAGAGCGGCAGGTTCTTGCGCGCCGCCACTTCGATGCGGCCGCGCGGCACCGTGCTGGTCGCCATGTCGAGCACGAATGGGATGGGGCCGCCCGAGGGGGCCGCGAAGGCGATCGGGTTGGTGCCGAGCATCGGCGCGCGGCCCCCGGTGGGCGCCACGAGCGGCGAGCTATTGGTCAGGGAGACGCCGATCATATCGTGCTCGATCGCCATCATGGCGTAGTAGCCGGCGATACCGTAATGGCAACCGTTCCGCAGCGAGACGATTCCGACGTCGGTCTGCCTGGCCTTTTCAATCGCCAGGCGCATGGCGAACACGCCGCTGACTTGCCCAAGACCATTGTGCGCGTCGATCAGGGCCGTCACCGCGCTCTGGCGCACGATTTCCGGCTGCCCCCTGGGGTCGAGTACCCCCGCCTCAATTGAGCCTATGTATTGTTCGAGCCGGGCGACGCCGTGCGATTCGATGCCACGGATATCCGAGGCCACCAGCACGTCAGCCGTGGTGTGGGCGTCCGCCTCGCTCGCGCCGGCGTGGTGGACGATCGCCGCGGTATGCGTCTTGAGCGCGGCTTCGTCGACCCGAGGGTATGTGTCCTGCGCGAACATCGTTTCCCCTTTACACGGCCCGCGAGGCGGGCTGCACGGAAAGGCGGGCCCCAGCGAAGGAGCCCGCCCGTGTTTCAGGTGTCGAACCGATCAGACGGCGATGAGCTGCTTCTGCTCCGCCGTATCCCGCCACCGCCGCAGCGCCGACTCGAGATCCGTCCAGGCGTCCGTATTTAACGCGGCAAAGTATGCATCGGTAAGGTCGGCGCCGCACTCCTCGCGCTCGCCGTCCGTCAGGATCTCGAACCACTCCTGCGTCTGTGTCTCGATCATCACTCCTGCCTCCCTGGCCGGGCTCTTCATGGCCCGGCGCTGCTCGTTTCCGCGCACGCCTGCGTACGCGAGCGACATGCGAGAACATTTTCCCACGATGCGGCGATACTGGCAAATCGCATATATCCCTCTCTCAGCGGTCGCGTAACCTCTTCTGGCCCTGGAACGACGGATAAGCGCGCCGGCCCCAGTTACTCGGACTCCAGGCCACGCACCTCAATACCGGGCACCCGTCCGAACTCACGTATATTTTGCGTGAGCACCGCATACCCGTGCGTAATCGCCGTGGCCGCGATGAGTAGATCGTGCGCGCCTATGCTCTGTCCATGGGCCGCGAGATCCGCCCAGATCCGGGCGTGTACGCGCGCCGTGCGCAGGTCAAATGTCAGGACGGGGACAAAGGCAAGCACGCCTTCCACGAACGACTCGCGGCGCAGCCTACGCGCTTCGCTATCCGCCCGATGGACGCCCGTTAGCAGCTCCGAGGCGGTAATTGCGGCGATGGCGATGCTTTCGTCAGGGAGTCGATCGGCGAGTTCCCGCAGCGTATTGCCGCGTCGCTCGAGCTGTATGAAAATGCTGGTGTCGATCAACAGGGCCAGGGGATCGGCTCCGAGCGGGGTTGTGACGCCTGAGTCGCTTCGAGATCGTCCGCGAAGTCCGCGCCGGCCGACGGCACGCCGTCCATATAGTGCGCCAGATCGCGCAGCGTGGCTGAGTGCGTGCTCCGCACCGGCACGATGGCGCCAATCGGCTCCCCATTCCGCTCGATCACGAAATGTTCGCCCTGGTAGCGAACGCGGTTCAGCACGTCGGAAAGTCCACGCGCCAGCTCGGTAGCCGTGATTGCCGTATCCATGACGTCCTCCTCGTTCGATTATATGATTATCACATAATCCGCGCAGCGGTTCCGACCCCCACGAAGATGGCCGCCGCGCAATCCGCGGATCGTGGCGCGCGCCGTACAGGGCCAGGGACCTGACGACAACCGCACCGCCGCGCGGTGGCTGATAGGAATCCTGCTCGACAGCCTGAAGCCGGCCAGTGTCGCTGCCGGCGGCGCCGTGCCCGAGCGGAGCGTCGAGTCGCGGCTTGCGATGGTTCCGGCGTAGCCCTATGCTACGAAGATGGCCGGCCTCGATCTAGACCAGCCTCTGGGTATCAGTGCGCGGGTCGCGGCTGCCGGCACACAGGTGGGCCGCATGAGGCGCGCTGGAAAGGTCACACGCTACCAATGATCACCACGCACGAGGAAGCACGACGCCCCGCGCTCGACGGACGCGTCGCCCTGGTCACCGGCTGCGGCAACCCGTACGGCATCGGGTTCGCCGCCGCGCGCGCCCTTGCCGAGCAGGGAGCGACGGTGGCCATCACCTCGACCACCGCCCGCATCGACGAACGCGCCGCCGAACTGGCCGCCGCCGGTCACGCGGTCGGCGCCTTCGTCGCGGATCTCGCCGACACGCGGCAAGCCGCGCTCCTGGCCCAGGCAGTGCGAGACCGCTTCGGGCCTATCGACATCCTGGTCAACAACGCCGGGCTGGCGCAGGTCGGTAGGCCCTCCTCGTCAGGCCGATTCGTGGATCTCGACCCGGCCGACTGGCACACCTCCCTGGACCGCAACCTGACGACGGCCTTCAACATCACCCGCCAGGTAGCGCCGGCGATGGTCGAGCGGGGCTATGGCCGGATCGTCAACGTCTCGTCGGTGACCGGCCCCTACGTGGCCTACGACGGCGGTAGCGGTTACGCCGCCGCCAAGGCGGGCATGGACGGCATGACGCGCGCGCTTGCCCTGGAGCTAGGCCGGTATGGCGTGACCGTCAACTCGGTGGCGCCTGGCTGGATCGTGACCGATCCCTCCCCGCACCCGGACGTGGTGGAAGGAGGGCGTTGCACGCCCGTAGGGCGTGCCGGCAGGCCCGAGGAGGTGGCGGCGGCGATCGCCTTCCTCGCCTCGGCGGCGGCAAGCTATGTGACCGGCCAGTCGATCGTTATCGACGGTGGGAATATCATTCAAGAGTACAGGGGCTCCCATCACAGCCGGCGGTAACCGGCACGGAACAGCTGTCATTAACCGGTCATATGTCTGTCATATGCTTCTCATATTGCGAGAGCATACTGTAACCGCTCTCGCGAGAGTGGGGTAGGCAATTGTGATCGCGTTCGCTTGCCTGATTGAAGGGCCGGTGGTGAACAGGCCGCGCTAGGGGCTGCCGCACGAAGAAGGAGACCGCCTATGAGACGGTGATGCCGCGGCGCCACGTGGGGAGCCGCGGGTTTTTGGCGGTCGCGCATGCGATGAAGACGGACTTACCGCCGAGCAAAGCCGGCACACGCGGGTGTGTTCTTGCC
>JANWHV010000195.1 GCA_025450255.1 Chloroflexota bacterium
CCGAATGAACGCGTGCGGCTGGCCGAATAGACTGCAATCGTCAGGAGGTGATCACACGGCGACCGCACATCTTTCAATCGGGCCGACTCCCTGGAACAAACAACAATGGACGAGCCAAATCAAGCAGACCGCTACAGCGCGCGAATGATGTCCGGCTATCCGCAACCTAACCGAACCTGCGTGGCCCGATACGGCTTCAAGCATACCACAGTGTACCCCGTGTTCATTGCCTGAACGAAGACGATACTGACCGTCATAAACTCGGTAGGCTGGCTACGACACGATTTTGTCGGACAACTCACGAAACTACCGCGATTGGTCGGCGCGCTGCTCAAGAGCTTCAAGATAATTCGCCAGCAGGGACGGAGCCGATGAACCGCCGATCTGGATCAGGAGCGCATCCGCGCCCAAATGCTCAGCCGCGGCGGCGGCGCTAGGCGGAAGCCACGAACTCACCTTGAGCAGAACAGGGTTCTTGACGAATGAACTCAGAGCCCGTAACCGCAGCGCGTCAAGATATGTGATCTCGGATCGATCATCTTTCACGGTGTCAATCAAGACAGCATCGACATTGAGACCGCCGATTCCCAGGGCGAGCTGAAGGTCCAGGCTGTACGGTACAGTCAGCACGCGTGCGGGTCGCGGCCAGGCCATCGAGGCCACGGGAGCATCCAGGGGCAATCGCACCCAGTCGGCGCCGGCATCCGCGACTGCCTCCGCGAGGGCGGCATCGGCATCCTTTACCGTGACTCCTACCGGCCCGCTGAAGCGGGATACGGCATCGGCGACGACCGTGGCGTCTTTCGCGCCATGAACGCTGATTTCCAGTGCATCCACGCCGGCGCTCAGCGCCGCGCCAAGCGCGTCGCCATCCGCGGCCGATAGTGTCGCGATGACCGCGGTGACGCGCTTTCGCCCCTTGTCCACGGATCGAAAGCCTACGGAGGCGCCGCCATGGCTGCCTGCCAGGTTTCGGATCATGTCGACGAGTTTGCTCGGCTTACGCACTGGCCCGCCATGTGAAAACGTATTCATTCTCTATTTCCTCGTCGTAGTATCGCCGGGCGGTTGTTCGGAAGAGCGGCGCAGGCGAGCGCGCAAAAGCTAAGCGCGGCCCTCGCCCTGGTGTCGCGTGTGCCGGCGCTATGCCGGCACCGGATCCTTCGCCGCGCCCTCCGTTATCGCCACAACCGTTTTGCATTTTGGAAAGCCCGTGCAGCCTAGGAAAGGATTGCCCGCGTTCGAGCCCTTCCGCGCAATTCGCACCGTCATCGGCTTGCCACAATTCGGACAGGGCGTAGCCGCGGCGATGGCCGCGAGCGCCGGATCCACCTTCGCAGGCTCCGACGCCTTGCCGTCGATGGATACAATCCCGCGGCAATTCGGGTAATTGCCACAACCCCAGAACGCGTTGCCCCGCCCACGGCCGCGGAACGCCTGCCGAAGCACCATCGGTCCGCCACAATTTGGACACGTGGGCGCCTCGGCGCCATCCGGCGCCACGAGCGCCGGCTTGGGAGGTTTGTACTTGCACTCGGGATAGTTACTGCAAGAGATAAACTCGCCGAATTGTCCGGCCCGCTTGACGAGATCACCCCCGCAATCCGGGCACCTCTCACCGGTGGGCTCAGGGGCGGGTCCCTCCACGCGCTTCCTCCCCGCGTCGACCGCCTCAGCCACCGCGGGCAAGAACACGTCGGCGAACCGCTGGAGCATTTCGCGCGAGTTCTGCTGCCGATCCGCCACCCGGTCCAGGTCTTCCTCGACGCGAGCGGTGAAGGCCGGATCGACCAAATCGGGAATCCGTTCCCGCGCCCAATCCGTAACCGTCAAAGCCAGCGGAGTCGCCTTCAGAGCGCGCCCCTCTTTTACCGCATAGCCCCGCTCGACGATCACATCAATAGTTGGAGCATACGTGCTTGGCCTGCCCACGCCGCGATCCTCCAGAGCCTTGACTAGCGACGCCTCGGTGAAACGCGGCGGTGGCTTGGTCTCGTGGCGTTCGGTGTCGCCGTCTCTGGCGGAAACATGCTCACCTGTCCTGAGATCGGGTAGCTCGTGTTCGTCGTCACTCTCGTCGTCATCTCGAAAAGCCACCACGTCGAGCCAACCGGCAAACATGACACGCGACGAATGAGCACGCGCCGCGCAGGCGCATCCCTCGGCGCTTATCTCGGCGCTCCGGCGATCGTAGACAGCATCGGCCGCCTGGCAGGCAAGGAAACGCCGCCGTATCAACTGATAGAGTCGCCGCGCATCCTCGTCCAGATCAGAACCGACCGCCTCGACGGCAGGATCGGTTGGGCGGATACATTCATGCGCGCCCTGCGCTCCGGCCTTGTTCGTGTAGTGACGCGGTGCATCAGGCAGGAACCGCGGCCCCCAGGTGGCCTGGATCACCGCCCTGGCGGCCGTAATCGCATCGCCGGAAATCGCTACGCTGTCGGTTCGCATATAGGTAATGAAGCCGCGCTCATAGAGTGCCTGCGCCGCGGACATGGCGCGTTTTGGACTGAACCCCAGATTCGTGCCAGCAGATTGCTGTAGAGTGCTGGTAATAAACGGCGGCTGAGGTCGACGCCGTGTTTGCGCGCGTTCCACCTTCTCGATCCGCCACCCGCGTCCCAGGGCGTGTTCCAGCGCCGCCCTGGCGGAGGCCTCGTCGCGGAGGACAGGCGGCGCGTCGTCCGACAGCTTGAGGTCCACGCCGTCAAGAAGCCGCAGGTCGGCGCTGAACCGTGTACCGTCTTTGCGCTCCAATTGCAGCCGCACCGTCCAGTACTCGCGAATGTCAAACGCCGTGATTTCGCGTTCACGATCCGCGACGAGTGCCATGGCCACACTTTGCACTCTCCCGGCGGACAAGCCGCGGCGGACAGTCCGCCAGAGCGCCGGCGATGCCTTGTATCCCACCATGCGGTCGAGCACCCTGCGCGCTTCCTGGGCCTCGACCAGTCCGCCATCAATGCGCCGAGGATTCGCGAGCGCCTCGCGGATAGCGCGCGGCGTAATCTCATGGAACTCGAGCCGCTCGGGATCGTTGGCATGCAACAGTCTGGCGACGTGCCAGCCTATAGCCTCGCCTTCCCGATCGGGGTCGGTGGCGATTATCACGCGGTCGGCGTGCCGCGCGGCGTCTTTCAGCGCGGCAATATCCTTTGCCTTGCGCGATGGTACCTCGTACACCGGTTCAAAGGTGCCCTCGTCGTATCCAAGGCCCTTTTCCGGTAAGTCGGCGACGTGACCCTTGCTTGCCATCACCGTATATCGTGGTCCCAGGATTGTGCTAATCGTTCTGGCCTTGGTCGGCGATTCGACGATGACCAGGGTCGATCCCCTCCCCGTGGGGTCGGGTCCTGACGTTTTCGCGGGCCCTTTTGCCCTGGTGCTTGCCGTCATTGCCTTACTGGTCGCTGGGGCGGCAGCGGCCTTTTTCGCGCCCTTCTTGGATTGGGCGTCTCGTTCTGTTGATTTCTTTCGTGGGGTGGGAGGACTCCCACCGCGTACCGTGGACAAAGGTGTCACCTCAGTTCGCCAAGTTTAGATCTAATGGCCAGGATTCCCATGTCGTACACACAGTAACGGTACCTGGCTCCGTATCACCATACCAGACATGCGCTATCCCGTTCGTCTGGTCTATTGTGCGTAACCGTTTGAGGGTACGCAAGTCCGGATGCGGAAATGTGTGCTTATTTATTCATCACCCGATCCAGCATTTCCTTGAAACCAGAGCGCGGTGGCGAAAATATATCCAATGCAATGCATGGCTTGTCAAAGCTGCGAGCGCCGTGCGGCACATTAGGCGGGACCACGTAATACGTACCGGGCCTTATGATGCGCTTGACTCCGTTGAGCTCGAACTCAAACTCGCCCTCGATGGACGTGCCAATTTGCTCCTCGGCATGCTGGTGTACCGGCGCCACGGTGTTCGGATCGAAGTAGACGTAGTTGATAAGCAAATTGGTGCCAAACACCGGCCTGAAGCGCAGGCCGTTACCTAATGGTACGAACGGAATATCGTCAATGGATGCAAACATTGACGGATGCGCGGGATCTTCCTGAACGATCCGTTCGCCTTCTACGAAGTACTCGCCGGCCGCGTCGTTCATAAGCTAGCCCCTTTCACCATCGATGCAGCTGCCTAAATATGTCGTCGACGGGTTGTTACGCGCCGGCGCCGTGTACCGCGCAGTCCTGTACCCTTAACGGTATGGATGAGGATACAACAGCATTGGTTGTAATGCTGCGCACCACGCGCAGAGCGCCCATGCGCCTGGAACTGGCGCGGCAACTTGCGGAGAAACGCGACCCGCATCTCGCCCCCGTGCTTCTTGAGCTGCTCGACTCCGCGAACGACGCGCGCATCGTCCCCGTCGTCACCGTTGCCATTGATGGCTTGCAAGCCCTGGGCGCCGCCGTCGCGCCCTACGCGCTAGATATCCTTCACGATCACCTCGATCCCAGGCGTCCGTTCATGCCATTGCTTCTCGCCTCGGCCCTGGGTGAACGCGCCGTGCCGATCTTGATTGACGCCCTCGACGACGACAACGCCGAGGTCGCGATTAATGCCGCGACGCAACTCGGGCAGTTACGATCGCGCCGAGCATTTGAGCCGTTACGCGCGTTGCTGGACGACGAGCGGAAACCTAACACGCTGCGCGGCGTCGCGGCCGCGGCGCTCGGCGCGTCGCGCGATCCGCGCGCGCTGCCGTTACTGGCGGAATTATCCACCACGAACGATCCAGACTTATTGGCGGGCGCCATCGACGGCCTGTCAGACTTGAGAGATCCGGCTGGGGCCGGCATTCTGGAGGCAATCCTCGCGCGGCCACATCTCGACGCGAATACGAATCGGGCCGTACGCCTCGGCCTCCTTGCCATGGAGCGCTATCGCTCGCGCTGACTGTGGCTCGCTCAGAAGACCACGCCTATGAATCATGCGAAGGACCTGAAACGTCGAATGGGCGCCCCCTGGCGCCCATTCGTAATGCTCAAGTATGTACGCGAGAATTAGCCGAGATATTCTCGCAGGCTCTCGATTTCTTGCAGGCCACGGATACGATTGAGCGCCTGAGCCTCAATCTGCCGGATACGCTCGCGTGTAAGACCAAACTCGCGGCTCACCTCCATCAGAGTGCGGCTGCGCCCGTCGGTAATGCCGTACCGCAGTTCCAGGACCTGGCGTTCGCGGTCTGGTAGACGGTTCAGCAGCGTACTCACGTCATGGCGCATGGTGCTTTCCACCGCACTTTCAACCGGCGAGGTCGCGCCCGTATCTTCCGTGAAATCGCCAAGCGTATGCTCGTCATCGCTACCGAGTGTCGTCTCCAGTGATATTGGCTGCTGCACCACATGCATGAGGCCGGCCACCTTTTCAGGCGTCATGCCGACTTCCTCACTGATGCTTTCCGCGGTCGGATCCTCGCCCAGCTCCTGGCGGAGGTAGTCAACCGCCGCGCTGAGCTTGCTCATTTCCTCATAGACATGAACGGGCACGCGAATCGTGCGCCCGCGGTCGGAGAGGGCACGAGTCACCGCCTGGCGAATCCACCAAACAGCGTAGGTGCTGAAGCGATAGCCCTTGCGGTAGTCAAACTTTTCCACGGCGCGAATAAGCCCGATATTTCCTTCCTGGATCAGATCCAGGAGGGGAAAACCCTGGTTCAAATAATGCTTCGCGACACTGACCACCAGGCGGAGATTTGCTTCGATCATGCGCCGCTTCGCGCCCTCGTCACCCTCCTCGATCCGCTTTGCAAGCTCAATTTCTTGCTTCGGCGTGATACGCGGAATCTTGGCAATCTCTCGCAGATAGTTCGCGACGCTGTCGACGACGACGCTATGCTCGGCAACCTCTTCCGGCTGATCCGCCTGCTCCGTGCTAAGCTCCGGCAAATCTTCTCGAGGTGCCTTGCGACGCAATGGGAGGATGCGCTTTACACGAGCAGGGGCTCGCTCCTCAACCGCATCCTGACGCGCCGGCGCCTGCGTTTCCAACTCTATCATGCGCAATTATCTCCAGACAGGTGAAACGCGCCTGTTTCTGCCACCACGTACAATCACACGCCGCGCGTTCCGCGTGCCGAAGCCATATACATGATACATGGCGATTGTCGCTGAAAATACAGTATTTCGGTTCAATCTAATAATACTGCTGGAAGAGAATCTTGTCAACGCTTTTGAGCGCACAGAATTGGGTCGCGCGAGCCCAATATGCACGCGGTGACGCGGAACGACAAAGCAGCAGCAGCATGCCGTGACGAGCCCGGTGTATGACGCTATTCGTCGTGCCGCTCGCGCCACGCCACGTGTACATGCGACAGATCGCGGTACGCGCCCTCGGCGG
>JANWHV010000196.1 GCA_025450255.1 Chloroflexota bacterium
ACTCCGCCAACAGTTGTAAGGGAAGCACGGCGAGAAGTGGACGTAGCTGTTCGAGGACGGGCTCGAACGTGACGATCTCATTCGCTTCGGCATTTGCGCCGGATTCCGACAAACCATGAACAACGCGCTCATCGCCAACTACGAGCAGTTTCGCCCCGATAATGCGCAGCGCGCGTAGTACATCGCGAGTTCGATCGATCGCGGGTCCGTCCGCCGCGATCACCACGGCCAGATCGCCGGCGGAGACTGCCTGTAAGCCGCCGTGCAGGCAGGTCTCTAATTCAAAGCCCTCGGCCACGAGATATGAGCTTTCCTTGATTTTGAGCGCGCCTTCGCGGGCGGTTGCCATATTTGGTCCAGCCCCCACCAATATCACTCGGCCGCTCGCGGCCAACTGACGTGCCGCGCGCCGGATCGGCTCGGTATCCGCCAGCAACGCCTCAATCGCGCCTGGAAGTCGAACCAGACCGTCGCGTAATGCCGAGACATCGCCGCCTGCTTTCTCGCCGAGGTGGAGGGCAATCATGGCAATTGCCACAACATTGGCGGTGTAGCTCACGCTGTGCGTCGAAGATTTCTCCTGAGGCGCCGTCTGGAGCAGGACATTCGGGCCGTGCATAGGCGAGTCCAGCCCCGTAACTCCGATCACATGTGCCTCGGCCGCGATTGCGCGACGCATGGCTTCCTGTCCGTAGCGCTTGCTGCCTCGATGGCTTATGGAGATCACTGCGTCCTCCGGATCGATCCCGCGCGGGTAGGTAACGAAATCGAAGTTCGTGCTTGCGTAGGCATCGGCTCCGGCATAGCGGAGCAAATGCTCGCCCACGATCGCGGCATGAAAGCTGGTGCCCGTGCCGGTGAGAAAGACGCGGCGCGCCGTGGCGAGGAGATCGGCCGCGACGCCCGAACCCTGGTTAAGGCGCGTCAATACATCGCGGATGACGGTGGGTTGTGACAGGATAGCGCGGTACAGCTCAGTCTCATGCATAGCGGCTTCAGACATCGCGGGCATCCCCTTCTTCTCCAAAAAACTTCGCAATAGTAGGTCGATCGCGGCCAAGCAGGACGATTGCCACGCCGGCCGGCATAATTGATGTTGCGAACAGCACGGCGTCAGGGGGGCACTGGGTCTTACTGTCGCACCAGCCTCACGTGCCGGGCAAGAGCCACTCCGCGCAAAACGATGGGGCCAGGTCCGTTTCCATCAACGCCGCAACTGACTTCTGAGCATGTAGCATTAGTGGCAAACGCGTGGATGGCGCCGGCGCAATAGCGCTCGCGCGGCGCCACTTATGGGAGGCTAGACTGAGTTCGGCAACGGCCGCCGTTCCACCACGGAAACGCCTGGCCGCTAGGCCGGCTAATAATGAGTTGGTCGCCCCAGCGATAGCTCGTGTAGCGGCTGTGCAGTTGGTCCAAGCACGCCAGCACGCTTTGCTCGCGAGCGCTGCCGACTTGCACGACCCAGGCATAGTCGGCGGTCGCGGCCGCGGCGCGAAGGTATGGGCTGTAGCGGTTGTTGTGGAGGTTCCCCAGGTCATCGCGCACCGCGACACCCACCACTTTCTCACCGCTGTAATAGGTTACGGGCAAAACCAGCCAGTAGTCGCCATAGATGGCGCGAATGCCGCGCGCCTGGAGCAGATCGGCCAGAGGCTTGAGATTGCGACGGGGAAAATTGGTGTTCGTCACGTACAAATTACCGGCCACCAGGGCCGCGACGAGCAGTGTCGCGATCGCCACGTGGCCCCGTCTTACGCGCGCCGGCAGCACAATGCGTAGAATGACCGGCGTCGCGGAGTACAGAGGAAGCAGGTAACGCGGTTGCGAGCCGGCCCATTGTTCCGCCCCCCAGCCTGTCAGTACGTAGCCGCCCAGCGCGACGATTACCAGCACAATCAGACCAATGTCCGGCGCTGGAGCCGCGGTGGTCAGGGATTGGACTCGTATCGCGGCGGTCCGCCACGCACTGGCGCCCTTGAACAGCACCAGCAGTATCAATGCCAGCGCGACACCGTAGAGCGCCATATGCGCCAGCAGGAAGGTCAGGAAATACGCGCGGTCCGTGGTCGGCGGCATCATGCCGAGCAGCACTGGCCCCGCCCAGAGCGTCAAGCGGCTGACTACCGTCAATGGGCCAAGATGGGTGGCGCGGTCGGCAAGGAAACCCAGGGTGGCCGCGTCGTGCTGGGCATTGAATAGAAACAAAGGCGAGCCGCCAACCAGGAACGCGAGAGCCGCCCCGATTGTGGGTCATAACCCGGGCGCCCATCGGCGCGGCGATCGCGCGGCCGCGACGAATGGGCCGACAAGCATGGCGCCGACAGCCAGAATGTAGTAGCCCGCGAGCGGCTGCACCCACAGCGCGAAGCCAAGCAGGAAGAACGCGCCAACGATCCGCGCGCTACGGCGCCTGTGCGGCGCAACGCGATCCGGCAAGACAAGGAGGAGAGCGGCCGTGCCCAGGGCCATCGACTCCAGGTAGCCCGATCCGGCCCACAGGCCCCAGTCCAGCAAGAGCGCGGGTGGAACGGCAAGGTAGAGACCCGTCAGCCAGGCCACGCCGGGGCCGTATAGACGAAGGCCAAGAATCGTGGTCAGGCCGGCGAAGGCGACCGACGCGGCTAGAGGGACAATGTGCAGCAGCAGGTCCGATTGGCCAAAAATGGCGAAGAGGGCCGCCGTGACGTATGCCTCGCCGCTGCCGGTGTATGGCTGTCCCCAATAGAACAGCGGCCGTTCCCCGTGCTGTATGTGACGCGCCATCAGCCCAACGATGCTCTGATCGGCGTCCGGCGTGATGTAATACCTGTCCAGCAGGATGATGCGCGCGATGGACCCTACGACCACCACCGCAGCGATCAGCAGCAGAGCGTAGCGGCGGTTGATTGCCGCGACTTTCGGCTGCGTCTTCGACGCGAAAGCTGCGTGCGTGGCTACATCACCGCGAGAGCGCCGTTCGTCGACGAGCGTATCAGTCGATGCGCTCAAGAGCAGCCTCGGCTCGCCGAGCAAGTTCGTCAAGCTGGTCACCAAACGTATCTCGAGCTTCAAGGAAGGCGTCGGCGAATGCCTTCCTATTGCCGTCGCGCGCGTAGTCCGCGAGGCGGCGCAACTCCGAGGCAAGCGCGTCGAGCCGTGCCGGCGCAAGCGCGTTTCCAACTACCAGGTCGGCATAGAGTTCGGGCTCCTGGTCGAGAATCCGCGCTACGAGGCCCAATTGCAATTGCATGGTTGGGCTGGCCCATTCGAGCGCGGCGGTCGCGGGCAGCCCCGCCTGTGCCATCGCCCGGCACAGCGCTACATACGTGCTGTGCAGGCTTGCCTGCACGATGGCCATCGAGGCGTCGTGGTCGAGCGGATTGCTCTCGCGCACGGTAAGCCCCGCGTCCGTGAATTCCTCGACACGCCAGGCGTGCCAACGCGCGCCATGGATCGGCGCGGTAACGACCGGGAGCCCCGCATAGCTGCGGACGGTCGGGCCAAATACAGGATGCGCGCACAATGCTTCGCCGCGCACCCTCTCAAGCTCGCGGACCGACGGCTCCATAAGAGACGCGATGCTGACCAGACCCGAGCCCGCGGCCACGAATCCAGCCAGCGAGCGGATCACCTCAGGCGTGGCGCGCAGAGGCACCGCGACAAACGTTATATCAGAGCTGCGTGCTACGTCCTCGTTGCTGATATCGGTGTCGCGGTCGCTGGTCATCACCAGGAAACCCCGATCGGACCAGAAAGACCGTAACCACTGACCCATCTTTCCGGCCCCGCCCACGATGCCAATGCGCGGGCGGGGTGTCTCAACGGCCGGCATCAAAAGCGCCAATGGGATGCGCCGCGGTTACCGTTAGTGGAGGAGCGAACAAAACGGCGCACCAGATTGACTATCGAGCGTGGGTTGCGAACGGCTCGCGCGAATGGTCCGAAACGCGGCTGGAGTTGTACACGCTGGTCGTCCACTGACGATATTGGGCCAGTTCGCCGCGGACCACCGCGAGGTACAGTTGTTGCAGCCTGGCGCTGATGGGGCCGATCGCCCCCGTGCCGACTTTCCGGCGGTCAACCTCGACCACGGGCGAAATCTCGGCGCCGGTGCCGCAGAGAAACACTTCGTCTGCCGTATACAGCTCCGTGCGATTTATCTGGCGCGCGATTGTCGTGACACCAAGCTCTGCCTCCGCCAGCGCGATCACCGTCGCGCGTGTAATACCCTCGAGCACGCTGTTGCTCACGGCGGGCGTATAGAGCGTGCCGTTACGGATCACAAAGAGATTTTCGGCGCTCCCCTCCGACACCAGGCCATCATCCGTGAGCATTATCGCTTCGTCGAATCCGTTCGCCAGAGCCTCGTTTTTGGCCAGCGCGGCATTGATATAGCCGCCGGTGATCTTCGCCCGCGGCGGGATATTGTTGTCGGTGGAGCGGCGCCATGAGCTAATGCAGCAGCGGATGCCCGTATCGGCCTCCAGATATTTCCCGAACGGCACGCTGAACACGGTAATGTCGTCCGGCACGCCCGCCATGGTGACTCCAATGCCGGCGCCGCATTTGTAGACCAACGGCCTGATATAGACATCGCCGTGCTGTTGATTTCGCCGGACAACGTCGGTCGCAATGCCACACAGCTCGTCAATGCCCAGTTTGAGCTCACAGCCGATGATGTGACTCGACTGGGCCAGACGCTGCACGTGCTCGCGCAGTCGGAAGATCAGGACATCCGATCCGTCGCCACTGGCGTAGCCGCGTATCCCTTCAAAGCATCCGGTGCCATAATTGAAGGCGTGAGTCAGCACGCTTACTTTGGCGTCCCGCGCGGGCACGAAGCCACCGTTGAAATAGATGTACTGCTCAGCCTCCACGGTTTAAATCCCCTCAACTCGACGAGCTAGTGTTATGGCAATGCATGCCTTCTGCCGAACACTTCGGCAAAGTGGCGCGCGAAGCTCAGAGCGACCTGGCGCCACTCGACCGCATGTCCCAGCTCCCTGGCCATGCTGGTCATGTACACGCTTTGATTGCCGCATGGGTTAATGTATGTAAAGTACCGGAGGTCCGGGTCGACGTTCAAAGCCATGCCGTGGAGCACGACCCAGCGCCGTACCGCCATGCCAATGCTGGCAATCTTCCGCCCGTGTACCCAAACACCGTGTTCGCCCGGAATAAGCGTCCCGTCGAGGCCAAACTCGGCCAGCGTTTGCACGATTGCCGATTCCATACGCTCGACCAGGTGCGTAATGCTTCGCTCGTGCTGTCTAAGATAGATGATTGGATAGGCAACTAGCTGGCCGGGACCGTGATAGGTAACCTCGCCGCCGCGTTCGTTATGCGCGACCGTGGCGCCTATCGCGCGCATGAACTCGTCGTCGACGAGGATATGTCGCGGATCCGAGTTTCGCCCCAGAGTGTATACATGTGGATGCTCGACCAGCAGCAACGAATCGATACCGTCATCTGATAATCGGCGTGCGTGAAGCCTGTGCTGCTCGGCCAACGATTCCGCGTATGCGATGCGACCGATCATGCGCACATCGAGCGGGAGCGGATCAGCATCGGAAGGCGGATTGGCTAGAGGCAAGGTGCGCGGTAGCATTGTGCCTTAATCGTAGCACACCGGAGCGGCGCCCAACCGGCGGCCGCTCGCCGCTGAGACATACCCGCCGAGGCAGCGTATTCGAGGACGGTAAGCGGCGCTAGCCGGTTACAATGGATTTGAGCAAGGTATAGCGGTCAGTTATGAAGAGTCAGCAATGGGCGTGATCCTAAAGTCCGAGCGGCAGATTGCCGGCCTGCGGAAGGCGGGTCAACTGGTCGCCGAGACGTTCGAAGTACTGCGCCCATATGTCGTACCCGGCGTCACCACGGCACGATTGGACGGTATCGCCGACGCGTTCATCCGCGATCGTGGCGCGGTACCGATCTACAAGGGCTACAACGGCCTGCCGGAGCGAGGCCGGGCAAACCGGAAGATGGCGTTCCCAGCCACGATCTGCGTGGCAATCAACGACGTCATCTGTCACGGCATCCCCAGCGAGACGGTACGTCTCCGTGACGGCGATATTATCGGCGTGGACATCGGCGTGATACTGGACGGCTGGGTCG
>JANWHV010000197.1 GCA_025450255.1 Chloroflexota bacterium
CGACCTGATCGCCTATCTGTGCGAGGTCGTGAAGCGTGAAACGGTGAGTCGCCCCGGTGGAGCGATTCCGTGCTATGTCGCCACGCACAGTCTGCTGAACTACGCCCACAACCGGATCGTAAGCCCGGTAAGCGTGCTACAGGGCATCGCGAACTGCGATGGGGTCATCCTGCAGGTCTGGAGCCATACGGCCCGCGGCCAGGTGGTCTATGAGGGCTTGCGCGGCGAGCGCGTCTTCGCGGTGGCGTTCCTGGAATACGGCTCGGGGCTGGAGATCGCGCGCGGCACGGGCCTCGACCTGTGGTTCCTGACCGACCCGGTAGAGGACAGTCCGCTATACGGCTGGGATCGCTATCGCGCCGGTTATGAAACCACGGTCGCGGCGTCGCTGTTCTTTCCCGAGGTTCGCGCCTACGAGGTGATGCCCTGGCCGTCGCGCGTGTTTACGGGCCGCTATCCCAGGCGGCCGGAGGGCCCGCCGGGCGACATTATTCCGGCCACGTACGCCGCCGAGATCCTGGCGATAGCCAACGCCCTACGCGCCATGCCGGACGGGCCCGCGGCGTGGGATTGCGGCACGCGGGGCATCGGCGTGTTGACGGCCGACAGCCTGATGTTCAGGCGGGCCGGCCCGGAGCAGGACGATCCTGAGCTATCCGCGTTCTACGGTCTGGCACTGCCGCCCGTGATGGCCGGCATGCCGGCGCGGGCCATTAGCATGGAGACCGTGGCGCGGTACGGCATACCGGCCGATATCCGCCTGCTGCTACTGAGCTACGAGGGCATGACGCCACCGTCGAGCGCCGCGCACGAGGTCCTCGCCACGTGGACAGGGGCCGGAAACGCGCTCATTATGTTCGGCGCCGCGAATGGCCCGTACGAGACACTGCCAGACTGGTGGAACGAGGGCGCGCGCCAGGCCGGGCCGTGGCCGCATCTGCGCGCACTGCTGGGAATAACAGGTGAGCCAGGGCTGTCACGGGTAGGCGCCGGCGTGGCGATCGTCGAACCCACGGGCCCAATTGAGTTGGCCCGCTCCGCCACCGGCGCCGATCTGGTCCGGGCCCGCGTGCGCCAGGCCATCGAGGTGCTGGGCGCGGACGCGCCTCCCTACCGGGAACAGGGCCATATGACGCTGAGGCGCGGCCAATACCTGATCGCCGCCGCCGTGACATCGCCGACCGGCGCCGCCGAAAACGCACCGCTCATACGCTTGACCGGTGCGTACATCGACATGTTCGACGGCAGCCTCCCGATCCGCGCGCAGGTCGACCTACGGCCAGGCGATACCGCCTTCTTGCTCGATCTTGCCCAGGTGCCGGTAGACGTCGCCTCCGTGCTGGCGGCGTCTGGACGCGTGGCGGACGAGGCGACAACTGAAGGCGCGCTGAGCTTCCGGGTAACCGGCCCCGTCGATACCCCCGCAATCATCCGCCTGCGTCTCCCCGCCGCGCCCACCGGGGCAGCCGCGGACGGCGCGGCGATCGACATTGGCTGGGATCCTATCTCGCGCACCGCGTTGATCCGGCGCCAAAACTCGCCGAACGGTGTGCCGTACGTCGTCAAATGGTAGATCTCAGACCCAACCGTTGCGCTTGTAGTACACGATCTGGCCCAGGCTGAGCAGCACCATCCCCGCCAGGGCACACCACCAAAAATAGCCGTTATCGTGTATCACCTGGGGCATTGCGCCGAAGTTCTGGCCAAAGACGCCGGTCACGAAGGTGATCGGCAGGAAGATCGTGGCGAACACCGTCAGCCGCTTCATCACCTCGTTCTGGCGGTTCGACACCATGGATAGGTACGCGTCCATGGCGCTGCTCATCAGGTCCCGATACGAATCCAGCACTTCAAAGGTGCGAGCGAGGTGGTCGTAGATATCGCGGAAGTAGACCACGTACTTGGGATCGATGAATTCATCCTCGCGCGCGATCAAACGGTTGAAGACCTCGAGCTGCGGACTGATCACCTTCCGCAGATAGCCCAGCGAGTGCTTGAGCGCGAATATCCGCTGCAACACACTGGGTGAAGGATTGTCCAGAATACTATCCTCCAACTTATCTATCGTGTCGTCGATTTGCTCCAGCACGGGATAGTACGAGTCAACCAATCGATCGACGACGCCGTAGAGCGCCAGTGTGGGGCTCTTGCCCAGTTGGGCGCAGGCGTGCTCCGGGCCCTGCGGATCTTTCAGGATCTCGGGCATCTTACCCTCGTGGCTGGTGATCAGGAAGTTCTTGCTGAGCACAATATCCAGCTCGGGCGTTTCGACGCTCAGATTGCCGGCGTTGAAGGTCATGCCATGCATGATCAGCACGTTGTAACCGTCGAAGCCTTCCAGCTTGGCGCGCTGGCCGCGGTGCAGAAAATCCTCGACCGTGAGATCCATCAGGTTGAAGGTAGATGCGACGAAGTCAAGCTCCTCGCTCGTCGGCGATTCGAGGTCCAGCCACACGTATGATCCCGGATCGTTCCGCCGCCGCGCCACTTCCTCATGCGGCGGATCTACCAGCTTCTGCCCGTCACTGGTGTGGATTCGCGTGTGAATCATGTATTCCTCATCCGCGGTAATTCCGCTACGGGCTAAAACGGGCGGGTCCCAGCGTCTATGCTATTCCTGTCAGGCCAGGCTATCGGTATAGGCGCAGGGTGCTGACGGTTACCGTGGCGCTGCCGCCTACCGCCGCGACACCCGCAGCCGGCAGCAGCCCGCGCAACCCGGTGGCAAAGACAATGGGCGGGCCGCCGTTCACCGTGATATCAATATGCATAAGCTCCCCCTGCCGCTTCACACGCACGCGCAACAGGTTGAGACCATAGCCGATTCGCACGCGCGAGCTGGATACCGGGCCGAACACGGTATTCGCTTTCTTGCCGGTAAGCTCCACGACCGAAACCCGGCCCTTCGTATCGATCGCCGCCACCATGGCGACCGCCGCCGGTGGCTTCGGCTTATGCGGCTTTGCCTTCGGCGGGGTGGTGCGCGCGAACACAAGGCCGCCTGAGATCGGCGTGCCGCTGTCGGATCGCAATCCAAGTACCGCTTCCTCGTCAAACGATGTCGCCGCTGGTAACGTCTTATAGCGTGGGGCCGACGCCTGCGCCCACGGTTTCGCGGTTGTCGTCCGCAGCCGGAGTTGGCTGTTGTTAAGCAGCGGATCGGCGCTGCTCGTATTCGAGCTGGTCCAACCCAGCCGGTTGTCGAGGAAATGGTCCTCCAGCACGGGCGCCTTCGTGGCAAGCGGATCCACCGAAAGGCCGTCGCAGACGATCTGAGAGCCGGGCGATGCTTCGATGCCTACGCGGCCGGCCGGCGAGGTGCTCCAGGCGGGAATCACGGCGGACATCCGCTGACCGTTGATGGTGACCACGAATGTCCCTTTTTGCTTCCCTTTACCGGGGTTCATCGCAAGTTGCAGCTCGTTTGGCGAATTGTGGCCGAGGCGGAGTTGCAATGCCTGCCGCCAGGCGACCAGGATGGTGATATGACCGGCGTGATTGCGGACGACGGACCATTGACCGGTGCCGCGAATCAACAATGCGATGTTTTCCCACGGTCGTGACGGCTTATCGGCGGCGATAATGCCGTAGGAGGCATCGGCGGGGCCGCGCACCTGTCGCAACGTGGCGCGCAGGACAAAGCCGTCGGTACCGGTACTATACGCGATGCGCGCGGCCTTCACCCGTGCGGTCCCCGCCGTGTTGTCTATCCAGAGGTCGGCGCCCTGGCGGTAAATCGCCTTGGTGGTCGGCCAGACGCCGCTGGGGCGAATAAAGGCATCGGCGATAGCCGCGGTGTGTGCCGGTGGTCGCGGACCTGCCGGGGCGGTGGCGGCCGGAATCGGCGTTGGCGGGACCGCCGTGGTCGTGCCCGACGAGTGTTGGCGCACCACGACCGCGACCACCGCGACAACCGCCACCAGCAGCACGCCGGCGATCCACGGACCAAGGCGCCGGCCACTACCTGCCGGCGTCGCCGCGGGTGATTTCAGTCCTCCATGCGGCGTGGCGCCCAACAGCGGCGCCAGCGTGGCCTGCATGCCCAGCGCCGACGGGTAACGTCTGGCCGGATCGACGGCGATCGCCCGGTTAACCACTTCAGCCACGCCGGCACTCACGCGCGGCGCAAGCTCGCGTACGGAAGGGAATGGGCGATCGGGAGAATCGGCTCCGGCAAATACGTCGCGGCCGGTCAGCAACGAATGCAACGAGGCGCCCACTCCGTAAATATCATCACGCGTGCTCAGTCCCTTCAACGCCCCACTCTTCCCGGCCTTCCTGGACGACTGGGCGGGCGCGAGCGCCGCCTGGTTCCTCTGGCCGGGTAGCTCGAGGTAGGGGCGCAGGCCGAGACGCGGCGCCAGCGCGTAGCCGATCGCGCACGGGACGCCGTCCGCGCGCAACATCAGGTGGGAGGGCAAGATCTCGCCGTGAACGAACGGCGGATGGCGCTCCTCCAGATACTCGAGCAGGCCTACCAGGTGACTCAGCCAATCTCGTACCTGGCGCTCGGGAAACCCCTGTGGACGCTCCAGCAGGCTTGCCTGCATGTTCTGGCCAGGCAACAGGCTCATCACTACATAGTGCCTGCCGCCCTCGCTAAAGCTGCCCAGTACTTCAGGCAGACATGGGTGCCGCAGATGGTCGAGTACCTTGACCTCATGCGCGAAGCGCGCGGCGAGCGCCGTTCTATCCGCCTCGCTACTGCCGGCGGGCGGGAGCAGCTCCTTCAGCGCCACGTCGCGTTTGCGGCGCTGATCGCGCGCACTGTACACCGCCCCGGTGCTGCTGGTGCTCAGCAGCGCGGCGACGCGAAAGGTGCCGTGCAGCAACGTCCCTTCAACGTGCGGCGTACCCGGCTGGCCGCAGGTCGTACAGAAAGACTGGCCTTCGCCCGTAGCGGCGCCGCAAAAGGGACACGCTGTTTGCGCGGAGCCCTCCTCCGTAGTGACCGGAAGCTCGGCGGTACTCATGCTCGCGCCTCGCCGGGGAAACGCGCGCCACGGCCCGCGCCGGAAGCTGGACACACGGCCAAACCCGCCGAACCCGCGTGGTACGCGACACAATGGTCCCCCGCAGCCGAGGAAATGGTGCATGTCACGGCGCGAACCCTTCCATACCGCGGCCCGATGGCGCGAACAACCAGCCTAAACCGCACACAATTTCCTCTGGTGCCAACTCTACTCTATCCTACCGGCGTTCCGCCACGTGTCAAGTAGGACGATTGCGCCGGCGTCCCTGCGCCAGGCGGCAGGCGGCTATCGAAGGCCGCGTTTGGCGAGCAGTCAGATAAACGCCGAGCGCGCCATCAGCGCGATTCTTGCCACACGAGGGTCATAATACCCTGGCCCGGAATGGCAACACGCGCGCGCCGATTGCCGGTCGCCAGCGTAAAGGCCGTCGCGACCGGGCCGCCGTTCACGACCACCAATACGTCGCTGCCATCCGGATTGCGCGCCGCCGTGGCGACGAGGCCGTGCGGCACGCCGGACGTGGCAATACGATACGCTCCTGGCCGGATAAATCGGCTGAAATGGGCCATCGCATAATATTTTGGCGTGTATCGCACGCTTTTGTCGTGGGTGTTCACCAGCACGACCGCGTCCTGCTGCCAGCCCCAGCTACTGCGCCCGGTTTCGTCCGTCACCATGTTCCAGAAGTCCCAACCGCTCACCCAATTCTGCAAATCCGCCGCGATGGCCAGGCCCCAGCGAGGGGCGTCGGCATACTCGTAGTGCGGCCGATCCAGGTTCATGGCCTCCGATTGCCATATATCCAGGCTCGGCGCGGCGTCATGCAGCCGTAGCAAATCCACCGCGCTGCCGTGATAACCATGCAGGTTCGAGCCCGCGACCGCTTTCCGCGCCGCCGCGTTGGCGATGACGCCGAGCGTGTAGTCCCAGCGCGCGCGGGTGGGCTCCTCGTTCACGCGGATCGCGGTGCGCAGGCCAAGCTTCTCGAAGAGCGGCGCCAGATAGGCGCCAATAAACGTGGCCATCTGCGTGGCCGGCATGACCATCGAAGGATAGGACGGGCCTTGCGTCGGTTCGTTCTGCACGCTGATGGCGCTCACCGGGATGCCGGCCGCCGCGTATGCCCGCACGTACGCGGCAAGATAGCGGGCGTACGCGGGCTCGTACGCCGCGATGAGATTACCGCCGTGCGTCATGGAGTTATTCGTCTTCATCCAGGCGGGCGCGCTCCACGGACTGGCCCACACGGTCAGCGAGGGCGCAATCTCGCGCGCCGCCCGGATGTAGGGGATCAGCAGGCTCCGGTCGCGGTCGATGCTGAAGTCGCGCATGGCCACGTCGCCGGGTGTGTCGTCAAGCGAATACGCGTTGAGAGCATAATCGCTGGCCCCGATCGGCGTCCGAGCCAGGCTGTATCCGGCGCCCGTCGTGTCGTCGAACAGCGCTCGAAGCACCTCCTGGCGCTGCACGGGCGCGAGCGCTTGCAACGCCAGCCAGCCGCGCTCGTTGAAGGCGCCGCCGAAGCCGGCTATACGCTGGAACCGACGGCTGGGATCGACGGTGAGCGTCGATCCTGACGGCCTGGCGGCGCCGGCGGTAAATGTCAGGTCGGACAACCTGGTCAGGCGGTCACCCGCCGGCGATGTCAGCCAGGCTGCCACGGTTGGGGGCGGCACTGGCTGGTCGAGATTGGCGTGACCAATACCGGTCGCGAGCAAAACCATGACCACGGTCACGCTCCAGAGCGCGGTCCGGCCCGAAAACCTGTTGTACGTCGACCGCATCCG
>JANWHV010000198.1 GCA_025450255.1 Chloroflexota bacterium
AAGTGTCCTATGCAATAGTGCTGCGAAGACAGGCGGAACTACGATGCGAGGTAACCGAAGCCCGCCTCGGGCGCCTATCGAACCCATTGCGCCGGTTTTGGCGCACGCTGTTCGTCCCGCGAGCGGCCGAGGAGTTAGCGCCGGTACAGCAGAATCAGCATTGCGAATCCCCGTCCCTGGAATGTAGTTGCCCCGTCACGCGGATAGCCGCCTGAGAACCAGCAGAGGCCCTGCAACGTCGCCGGACCGCCGCGCGAGGTGAGCAGGATGCTCGCGGTCTCAGGGCTACCACCGCATCCGCGCTTCGCGTGAATGCCGCACGATCGGCCGGCTTCGAGGCCCTGCCGTAACCGCTCGCCGTAGATCATTTGACGGCTGTTTTACCGTGCCCGGAACGGGAAATTCCTGTACGCTTTGCTCGTGCGGCTGGAGTATTTCGCTGGCGCCGGAATGCGCATAGGTTCAGGTGGAGAAGCGGATCGTGGAGCGATTGGCCAAATTTGTGGTGCGCTTCCCGTGGCTCATCGTCCTGATCTGGGTGGCGGGAATTGGGGCGGTCGTGGCGACAACGCCAAAAGGTAGCGCTCCACAAACTCCCGCTCCGCACCCAAACGCGGCACAACGCGCGCAGGCCATCATGGACCGCGACTTTCCGGACAATGCCAACACGGGCAACCACCCGCCCGTCAACATTCTGCTGCTGGCGAACGACCGCATCACGGCCGCCGATCTGCGGACGCTGCAATCCCTGCGCGGGCCTCTGCTCGCCTGGGACACGAACTCCATGGGCTGGATGAGTCCCGATCAGCCAGTCGTCGCTCACATTGCCGGCCCGAGCCTTAGCAAAGATGGCAAGGCCGCGCTTACCACGATCACCTACACCTTCACGGGCTACTGCTATCCCGACTGCAACGACACGATCGAGCATGCTCTGAACACAATCCGGCCGCGGCTGCGCACGGGCGTAACGGTGGTCCTTACCGATCTGGGTTTGGTCTACGAAGCGCAAAACAAGGCGTTCTCTGGTCTCACCGACAGCGGTTTCTCACCCACGCTTATCGCCTGTATCGTGTTGCTCCTGGTGATCCTTGGCGCCGTGTACCGGGCGCCGCTGGCGGTGTTCGTACCGCTGCTTTGCATCGGCGCGGTGGTGTTCACCTCCCTCAGCCTCGTCAAAACGCTGGCGATAAACACCACCTGGGTGCCGCATGGCGACATCACCAACGAGTTCGTGAGTGTGGTGCTGTTCGGTGCTGGAACGAACTATTGCCTGTTCCTGTTGTCGCGCTACCGCGAGGCGCTGCGCGACGACTTGTCTCCACGCGACGCGATCGTGTTGGCGCTCACGCGCGTGGGCGAGGCAATTTCCTCCAGCGCCGGCACGGTGATCGCGGCGATGACGGTCATGGGCTTCACGCAATCGCCGATGTTCCGGGCGATTGGGCCTTCGGTGGCAATCGCCGTCGCCTTGATGCTCGCCGCCGGCCTGACCCTGGCGCCGGCGTTGATGCGCCTGTGCGGGGCGGCGCTGTTCTGGCCCACGAGGCCACGCTGGACGGCCGCGCTGCAACGTGATGGCGTTCCTCGCGGCGTCTGGCACACGGTGGGGCGCGTTATCGTGCGGCGCCCGCTGTCGACCCTGGTCGGGTGCCTGGTGCTGTTGGCGCCGCTCGCGGCATTCGCCGCGGCGCTGTCGCCGTCGTACGACGACCTACGGACCTTGCCCGCGTCTAACCCGGCCGTGAAGGCGGCGCTGGCAGTGCAAACGCATTTCGGCTCGATCACCGAGTCGGACACACTGGTTGTGTCCTATCCCTCCGGAGACTTGACGCGCTCGGCGGGCAGCGAGGCAGTGCGCCGTTTGCGCGACGCGCTTCGATCGGATCAGGCGGTGCGGCAGGTAGGCACGGCCGTCATCTCGCCAAATGGCCACGCGGCGGCGGTACCGCTCACGCTTGCCGTGGAGACATCCTCACCGGAAGCGCACCGCGTGGTCGGCCGGCTGCAGGCCGCGTTGGCGACCACCACGCGGAGCCTTGGGCTACCAGGCATGTCGGCGCTGCTCAGCGGCGACTCGCCGCGGACGCATGACGAGGCCACGCAGGTGGCCGACGATTTCCGCTTTATCCTCGTCTGGATTACCCTGATCATCTTTGGCATCCTGGTCTTGATGGTCAGGAGCCTCACGGCGCCGCTGTATTTGCTCGCGACCGTGGCGCTTAGCGCGGGATCGGCGGTCGGGCTGACCGTATTGGTCTTCCACGAGATTCTCGGCCAGGAGATTTATTACACCACGCCGGTTTTCGCATTCGTGTTCCTGGTGGCGCTGGGCGAGGACTTCAATATCTTGTTGATGAGCAGGATCCGTGAAGAGGTGGCTCGCCGTGGTCTGCGTGCCGGCGTGGCACGGGCGGTTGGCCGAACCGGGGCCACGCTCTCCAACTGCGGGCTGATCATGGCCGGCACCTTTGGCGTGCTGATGCAGTTCGACGTGACCTTCCTGCGGCAGATCGGCTTCGCGGTGGCGGCGGGCGTGCTGCTTGACACGTTCATAATTCGGCCGTTGCTGGTGCCCTCAATTGTGGTATTGCTGGGGCGATGGAACTGGGTGACCGTGCGTGGCGTCGTGCCTTTGCCGCAGCCGGCCGGTAACGCGGAACCCGTCGCCATCGGGTGAACGCGCCTCGACTTCGGGCGTGCACTGTATCATTTGATATAGCGCCGCCTGCCGTGCCCTGGCAGGATGGGTCTTGAAAGACCCCGCCGCGCGCCTCCGCGCGCCGGCACACTCACGAATCCAGGAGATCTATTGGCTACAGACGTGCTTGCGCGTGACGCTGCATCGAGAGGCGTGGACGAGACGGTGATATCCGTATCACCAGGCGCCCGCCTGTGGCACAACCGCAACTTCAATACCTTCTGGCTTGGGCAGTCGTTGTCCGCCCTGGGCGACGCATTTGCATTGATCGCAATGCCGTTGCTCGTGCTTCAGGCCACCGGCTCGGTGGCGCAGATGGGCCTGGTGACCGGCACCTTCGGCATTGCCCAATTGCTGGCGGGGCTTGTCGCGGGCGCGCTGGTGGACAAGATGGACCGCCGGCGGCTGATGATCGTCTGCGATCTGGGCCGCTTGCTTGTCTATTCGTTGATACCGCTTGGCTGGCTCCTGGCCGGCCCACAGGTTTGGTTGATCTACGTCGTCACCGGCGCTGGATCGGCCCTGGGCATGGTCTTCGAAGTTGCGTATATCACGGCGATACCGAATATGATCGACAAGGACCAGATAACCGAGGCGAACGCACGCTTGCAAATCTCGATGGGCATCTCCTTCGTAGCTGGGCCGGTGCTGGCCGGCCTGGTGAGCGCGCGTTTCAATCCATCGGTAGCGCTTGGCATGAACGCGTTTTCATTCCTGGTCTCCGCCATGTCCCTGACCGTGATCCGCCTGCGCCGGGTGACAGTGGCGGGCTCGAAAGGCGGACCCGCCCAGCACCACCTGAGTGAGCTTGTGGCGGGCGTGAGGTTTTTGTTCAATCAACCGCTGCTGCGCGCGGTCACGATTCTGTTCGCGGTTATCAACCTGGTCTCGATGGGCGGCATGGATCTGTTCATCTACCACTTGAAGCATGACCTGCATCAAAGTGCCGGCACGGTAGGGTTGGTATTGGGTCTCGCCAGCATTGGCGCTATCGCGGGCGGCGTGCTGACGCCGATCCTGCGCCGCCGCTTTGGCTTCGGCGCGTGTTGGATTGTCGGGCTGCTCGGGACGGGAATAGGACTGGCCGGCATTGGCATTGCCTCCAGCGTGGCGGCGATCGTGCTACTGTCCGTGGCGTTCGTGTTCGTAAACACCGTGATGGGCATCGCGAACATGTCATTGCGCCAGGAGATCACGCCGGATCATTTGTTGGGCCGGGTAACGGCGGCGTTCTGGACGATAGCCGGCATCACGGCGCCGCTGGGCGCCGCGGCCGCGACGGCCCTGGCGGCCGCGTTCGGCAGCGCGGCGATCCTGTGCGGCATGGGGTTGATTACCATGGCGCTGGCGGGTGTGGCGCTGTTCACACCGATCAACCACCGCCGACCGGAATTGCTGTACGCGCAAGCGCAACCGGCGGCCGATCGGTCACCGGCGGCCCTGGCGAGCTGACCTCAGCACGGTTGGCGGTTGCCGCGGCGGGCTGTAACGGAGCCTCGGGAGCCGCCGTGTAGAACCGTTTGACGGTGCGGGGCATGTTGCCTCTCGCGCCCCAACCGTTTATGATTGACCAAACGTTGGAGCCGAAGCGTGTGAGGTGTGCTGATGCCCATTGCTAACTTCCGGCAAAGTGTGGCCGTGACCCTGATTCGGCACTATCGGGCGTGCTTTGCCGCCTATTGGACGCTGACTGCCGCACTTGCGCTGTTGTTGCTTTCTCCTCAGGCGGCGCAATCGCCTGCGCCACAGGCGCCTGGGCAGCGTGCCGTGTGCACCGATGGCCGGGTACTCGTGCAGTTCTACATTGAGAAGGCGTCTCGGTGCATATTGATCGTTCAAGCAACTCATTGAGGGAGCGGAAATGGCAATTGCCGAGGAACAACTGGCAACGCATCACGAAGTAACCACAATCTTGCGCGCCCTCTACCTGCACGGACCACGTGCGACCCTGGATGGTGACACCGAGCCCACGCCCATGTTCGCCGCGGACGGCGTGGAGGCAATTGCCGGCGTGGGGCTCCGCGGCGCCGAGCGGCATATGCGGAAGCCTGGCCCTACCGGGAAAGAGAGTAAGCGCCAGGTCAGCCTGATTGACGAGGCGACCGTGGCTCGACACCGGGCGCGCTTTGGCGACTTTCCCATGGAGTGGGTGAAATCACAATTGGTACTGGCGGGGGACGTCCGTTTGCCCGATTTGCTGGGCCGCGAAGTGGTAATCGGCGAGGGCGATGACGCCGTGGTGCTGGAACTCACCATCAAACGCGAGCCTTGCGAGGCCATGGACCTGATCGCACCGGGGCTGCGCGAGGCCATGAAAGACGGTGAGCAGGGCGCGCTGGCGCGGGTCGTGCGCGGTGGATGGATAGAGGCGGGGCAGAAAGTAACGATCAGATAGCGCCTTACATCCGGATTTATCCAGCCGTTAGCCCTGCCATCCGGAGGGGTGATCTATCCGGGGGAGGAAGCTACCCCCAACGCGTCCCACTCCTCGGGCGTGGCATGATTCCACTCGAAGAAGCTGATGCCGATGGCGTGGCGATCGTGGGCCGCGCGCAGGGAGCCGCGTACCTCCGCGAGGGTGGGACTGTGTTGCCCGTCGCCGTAGGCGTCGAACATCTGGCCGAGCACCTCGATCGGCACGTTCACGATGCCGGTCGCTTTCCTCACGCCAGAAATACTGTTCGCGACATAGGTATACGCCTCCGCCTCGGTGTACGGTCGGCGCGCGACATTCCAGTAGTCCATGGGGACGATCACATCCCAGGTGCGGGCGACGGTGCGAAACGGATAGACCTTACCCCAGGTACTTTGCGGCGGGTAGGTGGCGATTACCATCAACACCCTGGGACCCAGCCGCGATCGCACAATCTGACCATAGGCGCGCACATAGGGCTCTTGCATGTTCTGTTCTACATCGGCCGCCAGCCCATCGGGCCGGTCGCCTGACGGCGTGACGTATCGCGCCGCGGCGACGGAGAACGCCACGTCCGCCGGCAGATCGTTCAGGTACGGATATACCCAGGCGATAACCGCGATGCGCGCCCTGTGTGCTACCGGCAATAGCCTGTTCAGGGTTTGCTTGCCGTAGAAACCGTTACCAGAAGACCAGCCCCTGCTGCCGGCGACCTCGACATACAGGTGCGTGATATGGTTTTTCACCGCCGCGCTGACGATTGCCTCGGGCGAGGCCACGCCGAGCACCGGCGGCGTCAACCACATGCCGGTGCCGCGGACCGCATTCACGCTGGCCAGGTGACCAACGGGCAAGGTTTGCACATTCGCGGCCTCGATCCAGCTATTGGCCGGATCGGTCAGTCCGTACCAGGCGCGGCCCGTGTTATCCGTTGCCCAGCGCGAAATGGTGAGAATCGTGCCGGTAGCCACGAGACGGATGGCGCCTGCGGTTACGGCAGGCGCGCCGCGGAGTGTGGCCGTGGTAATGGCAATTGCCCGCGCGTGCATGGGCATGGGGGAGTGCGGACCCACGGGGCTGGGCAATATCGGCACGCCGGGGACGTACGCTTTGGCTATTGGCGCCCGCGCCAGCAGCGGAGCCTGGATCCAGCCGTCCATGGTTCCCCACAGACGGACGCGGTACCACGTCTGGCCATCGGCGCCCGTGGTTGTCGCGGTGGCCCGCACCTCCTGATCCATGTCGAGGGCGGTCAATATGGCGCCGCCAGGATTGGCGCGGACCCTCACTTCCCAGTACCGGGTCCACATCGGAGTTGGCGCGATGCCATGGATCGGCGCGGCCGCGCGCATGCGGTCAGGCGCGGGATTCACCCACATTGTGGCGCACAAAACGGCAAGGAGGATCGAGAGCCGGGCCGGAATCGCCATGGTCAGGACAGGGCTTCGAGGCTTAACGGCGCTTCGGCCCTGGCCACGGCAACTGATGGGCGCGAACGACCATCCACTTCGCGTTTAAACGTCACGTAGTAGCCACGCAGCGTCTCTGGCGAGCACAGACCGTCCGCGGTCTTTTGCCAGATCCAAACCGCTTCCATATTGACGATCTCCCAACCGTCCGCGCCCCAGGCATTGAGACTGGCCGCCACATCCATGGGGATCGCGTCGGCCTGAGACTTTCCCGCCAGATACTGGATGAAAATATGTTCGTATTCGTGCTTGGTCATGCAGCCTCCCACAGCCGATTGTCGCACAGCCGGCAAAATTTTGTTAGTCGTGGAGCTTGCCTACGTTTTTTATAGTCCTACATCCGCTACGATAAAAATTGGCTATGGCCACGGCCACGCCGCCGAGGTAAGCCGGCGCGATGCCCGGATACATATCCGCGTACCTGCTCTGGCGGTTGGACGGCCGGGGCGAGAGACGCACAGGTTCGAGCGGGGTCGGATGCGGTCGACGTACAACAGGT
>JANWHV010000199.1 GCA_025450255.1 Chloroflexota bacterium
GCCGGCCGGGCGGAAACGGATTCGGCGGCGACCGGCGCGGCGGCTTCGGCGGCCGAGATAGTGGCCGAGGTGGGGAACGCGGCGGGTTTGACCGTGGCGGGCCGCCTCGCGATCGGCCCCGCTTCTAGACCTTGCCGGCTTCGCTTTATTGCAACGCCTGAAGCGGCCCGGATGTCGTGCATCGATGATTCCGGGCCGCTCGCTTGTTGGGAATCCAAGCCCGTGAATGGGGAATCCGTTGGCAGAGCGAGAAAAGCAGCTTGCCGATCTGAACGTGGAGGTTCGCTCATGCGTGAAGTGTCGCCTCTCGGAGACGAGGACGAATGCCGTGCCAGGCGAAGGCCCGCTTGACGCGGAGCTGCTCTTCATTGGGGAAGGCCCCGGTTTCCATGAAGATAAACAGGGCAGGCCATTCGTTGGTCCTTCTGGCCGGTTCCTGACGGAGTTGATCGAGAGCATCGGACTGACTCGTGAGCAGGTATATATCACCAATGTCGTGAAGTGCAGGCCACCGGAAAATAGGGATCCCGCTCCCGACGAGATTGCCGCCTGCGCGCCGTACCTCGATCGCCAGTTAGGGCTGCTCAAGCCGAGGATCGTGGTCACTCTGGGTCGTTACTCGATGGCGCGGTTTTTCCCTGGCCAATCGATTAGCCGTATTCACGGCCAGCCCAAGCGCGAGGGCGATACTATCATCTTCCCCATGTTTCATCCGGCTGCCGCGCTGCATCGCCAAGAGCTAGCGGGAACGCTGCGCCAGGACATGTTGAAGATTCCGGCGCTGCTCGAAGAGCTACGCGAACGATCATCGAAGGCGTCCGGGCTTGAACCCAAATCCGAGCCTGAACCCGAATCCGAGCCAGACGATGGGCCGCAACAGCTTTCGCTGTTCTAGGCCAGGGTCAGATGCAACCGGCTACTCCATCGCCAATTGAAGACTCATTGCCGGCTGCGCCGATGCGCGACCACATGCTGCGCGTCATTCCCCTCGGCGGCCTAGAGGAGATTGGCAAGAACATGATGGTCTTCGAGTATGGCGAAGACATCGTGGTGGTGGACGCGGGCCTGATGTTTCCTGATGACTCGATGCCGGGTATCGACCTGGTTGTCCAGGACGTGTCGTATCTAGAGCACAATCGCGGCAAGGTGCGCGGCTATGTGATCACGCATGGCCATGAAGACCATACGGGCGGATTGCCGTATGTGCTCCCAAAAGTGCCCGCGCCCGTATTCGCCACGCGCCTGACGCGGGGTTTGATCGAAGTACGGCTGCGCGATCATAAGCTCCTTGACAAAACCGAGCTTGTCACCATAGCGGCCGGTTCAAGCATGACGCTCGGCGCGTTTACGCTTGAGTTCTTTCACCAATGTCACAGCATTCCCGACGCGGTGGGGGTCGCGATTCACTCACCCGTCGGCACGGCGGTGCATACGGGAGATTTCAAGTTCGATCAGACGCCGATTGACAGCCGGGCGCCAGACTACAATACGCTGGCGCGATTGGGCGCAGCAGGCGTTCTGGCATTGTTCTCGGACAGCACGCGGGCGGATACCCCCGGTTCGACGCCGTCCGAGCGTGTCGTCTCCGACGCGTTTCAGCGCATTTTCGCGCGCGCTCAGGGCCGCATAATCGTGGCGACGTTCGCCAGCCTGGTATCGCGCATCCAGCAGGTTGTGGACGCGGCGGTCGAGCACGATCGCAGGGTGGCGGTGGTGGGACGCGGCATGATCAACAACGTCAGCCGAGCGATTGAACTGGGCTATCTCCATGTCCCTACCGGGATTCTGGTCAGGCTCGACGAGCTGCCGCGCATTCCGCATCGGAACCTGGCGATCGTCACGACCGGCAGCCAGGGAGAGCCGTCCAGCGCGCTCACGCGCATGGCGCACGGCGATCAAAAGCACGTCAAGATTGTGCCGGGCGATACAGTGATCATTTCGTCGACGCCGATACCAGGCAACGAGGAGCTTGTGGCGCGCAATATAGATAACCTGTTCAAGCTGGGCGCGAGCGTCATTTACGATCGCCACGAGCAGGTCCATGTTTCGGGTCACGGCGCCGCCGACGAGCTCAAGCTGATGATCGGGCTGCTGCGACCGCGTTTCCTGGTGCCGATCCACGGCCACTATCGGCATCTGGTGATGCACGGGCGGCTGGGCGTGCAAATGGGCATGCCGGCGGAGAATATACTGATTGTCGATAACGGCTCGGTGCTGGAGACGGACGGCGCCCGACTAGAGCAAGTTGGGCGTGTGAACGCCGGCTCGGTGTTTGTCGACGGCCTCGGCGTTGGCGACATCGGCGATGTGGTGCTGCGTGATAGGCGTGTGCTGTCGCGAGACGGTATCGTGGTGGCGATTGTGACGATCGATCGCCACACCGGCAGACCGGTCGCCGGCCCGGATATCGTGACCCGAGGTTTTGTTCACGTCAGTAATGCTGATGCCCTCATTGAAAAGGCACGCGAGGTTGTGTACGATGCGCTAGATGCCGAGGATCCGGATTTCGGTGAGTGGCAGTACGCGAAGACAAAAATCAAAGAAATCCTCAACAAGTTCCTCTATGAAAACACCAAGCGCCGCCCCATGATAATCCCCGTGGTTATGGAGGTTTAAGGGGCCAGGAGACGAATCTCTAATGGCGAGCCGGAAGCCAAGCCCTCCGAGGAGCCCGGTGCCTCGCGCGCCGAAGGCCCTCATTGGCGGCGAAGCCCTCGGAGCGGCGGCGCCTCGACGGAGCCGCGCCTCCCGTTCGACGCCGTCGACGACGGTGTCGCCCGTTGACCTACAGTCAGGCTCGACGTCGCGGGCGGATCGATGGCGGGACGTCGCCAGACTGATTATCGTCGCGATCGGCGTTGCCCTGGCCCTTATGGTTTCCAACCGTACCGCGATCGGGCCGGACGTCCTGTCCGCGTTGGACTGGGGCGCCTATCTGCTGCCGCCCGTGCTTGTCGCGGCTGGCCTGGACGTGCTGCGCCGGACGGCGCGCCAGCGCCCGCTGCTGCGTTTTGAGGAAGTAAACGGTATTGCATCGCTATTCTTGGCGGGCCTCGTAGCGTTCGGAAGCCAGCATCACGGCGGACCAATCGGCAACGCGCTGTCGGACCAAATCACCACGTATATGGGCGCGCAAGGCGTCGCGCTTGCGAGCGCCATGCTCTTCGCCTTGGGGCTCGTACTGGCGCTGCACGTCACGGCACGGCGGTTTTGGCTTGGAGTGACGTTCTCGACCAGACAGATGCTGCGATTCGTCCGCGCGAGTGCCCGCCAGCTTGCCCGATCAGGCCGGGATGTACGGCGAATTGGCAGGCGAGCGCCGGGAGGCACGGCGATCGCAGCATCAGCGAAGGAGCAGCGCCGGGCAACGCCGAGGGTTCGCGGCCATGCCGCCGAAGTCGCGGTCGTCGCGGATGAGACACTCGATGTCGAAGTGGACGGGCCCACGCTACTGCATATCGAACAACTCACGTTGCCGTCGGACGATGATTCCGACGACGACGACGTGGCGGCGCCGCTTTCCAGGGAATCGGCGTGGACATACCCGCCGGTTGATATGCTGGATGTGGTGCCGGTTGAAGCGGATTCGACACCCACGGACAACGCCCTGCGCATGCGCGTGATCGAGGACACGCTGGCGGCGTTTAATGTTCGCGCCAGGGTAATCGCCTCGCACACCGGGCCGGCAATCACGCAGTTCGATGTGCAGCCGGAGCGTGGCACGCGCGTGCAGCGCGTCACGGCGCTGCAGAATGACCTGGCCCTCGCGCTTGCCGCGCGCAGCATTCGCATTCAAGCGCCGGTCCCCGGACACCCCGTTATCGGCATCGAGATACCGAACGCCAAGACGTCGGTGGTGACGCTGCGCGAAGTAATGGAATCCGACGTCTGCGCCAGGATGAAGTCACCGTTGAAAATCGCGCTCGGCAAGGATGTGTCAGGCATTCCGGTGATGGCCGACCTGGCGCGCATGCCACACTTGCTCATCGCAGGCGCGACGGGGTCAGGCAAGAGCGTCTGTCTCAACTCGTTGATTAGCTGCCTCCTTTTCCATAACAGCCCGGACCGTCTGCGCCTGCTGATGGTCGACCCCAAGATGGTGGAGTTGTCGGTCTTCAACGACGTACCTCATTTGCTCGCGCCCGTGGTCACCGATGTGACCAAGGTTACGGGCACGCTCAAGTGGGCCTTGAAGGAGATGCACCGTAGGTATAAGCTGTTCGCCAAGATTGGGGCACGAAACCTGGCGCGGTTTAATGAGCTGCAGACCGACCCGAAGGACGTATTGCCGTTCATCGTGCTGATTATCGACGAGCTGGCCGACCTGATGATGGTGTCGCCCGAGGATGTAGAGGACGGCATCTGCAGGTTGGCGCAATTGGCGCGAGCTACCGGCATGCATCTCGTTTTGGCGACGCAGCGCCCGTCGGTTGACGTTATCACCGGCCTGATCAAGGCAAACTTTCCGGCGCGAATCGCCTTCGCGGTCAGCTCACAAGTCGACTCGCGCACTATTCTCGACCAGGCGGGCGCCGAGAAGCTGCTCGGGCGCGGCGATATGCTGTACCAGCCAAGTGATGAAGGGAAACCGGTGCGCGTGCAGGGCACCTATCTTTCCGACCGCGAGATTGAGAGCCTCGTCAGATTCTGGAAGACGAACTCACCGCGCGTCGTGGATCATATTCCGGCAATCGAGCTTGAGCCCCCGCCCAAGGAGGAAGAGCCCGAGGCGGACGACAAGCTGCTGAACGATGCAATTACGGTATTGCGGGAGTATCGCCGCGCTTCCGTTTCGTTGTTGCAGCGACGGCTCAGCATTGGATACACCAGGGCGGCCCGGTTACTCGACGTACTTGAGGACCGTGGCGTGGTCGGTCCGTCGGAGGATGGGCGATCGCGTGTGGTGCTCGACGTCGGCGGCGCGGACCTTGACGGCGGAGACGCGTCGGGTGACAGCGAGGATGACGAGTCGCCGCCGCTCTGATCTTCGGTTGAATGCCCCGCGCCACAGGCGCGTATGGTGTCGTCGGCGGCAACCGTGGCTAACTCATGCTCCGAATCCGCGGGGATGGACATGCGTGAGGGTCATTCGGATCGAGACACGGTGCTGTTGGGCAATGATCGGCTGCCGTTCCCCGGCTTTCTCCGGACCATCGTAGCGTACTGCCAGGCGCATATCGTCCGCCTGCGCCTGCGCCTGGTCGTCAATCAGGGTAACCCGGCCATAGAGCGTAACGTAGCGCTCGCCATCCACGACGCAGATAC
>JANWHV010000200.1 GCA_025450255.1 Chloroflexota bacterium
CGAGAACCATAAAGAAGATCGTCACGGCCATGAGTGGCAGGCCACAGGTGTGGTCCTCCCAAAAGAAGCCAATGTACTTGGAGTCGATGGTATACAGGATGAACGCGAGCACAAGCGGCAAGATCGAAATGATATATCCAGACAAGGTTGCCTGCGCGGTCAGAGTCTTGATTTCGCCTTTGATGCGAACGCGCTCGCGGATGGTGTGCGCGATAGTGTCGAGGATGATTGAGAGATTACCACCGATCTCGCGTTGCACGTTGATGGCCATTACCATGATCTCGAGGTCGACGCTCTTGATGCGCCGAACCAGATTGGCAAGGGCCTCCTCAGGGGAGAGGCCGATTCCGACTTCCTTGATCACGCGGTTGAACTCGGTGGAAATAGGCGGGTCCATCTCGCGCGACAGCATCTCCATGCTCTGCAACATGCTGTAGCCGGATCGCAGGCTGTTCGCCATCATAACGATGGTGTCCGCGAGATTGTTATTGAAAAGCTTCAGGCGTTTGTTGGCTTTATAGCGGAGATACCACCTCGGGCCTATGAGCCCAATGGCCCCGAAAATAACCGTGTGGGGGATCGTACGAAAAACGACCTGGCCCAGGAAAACGCAGCCGACGAATATCGCCACCCAGAGAATAAGATACTCGGCAACCGTAAACTTAAGATCCGCCCGAGCTATCGCGTTCCTGAGGTTTTGCGCGAAACTTTGGTTTTGCACGGCGCGATCGACGGTGCGGACGATGATATCCGCCGCCTTCGTGCGCTCGCGCTTACCGCGCTTGCGGTCATCTACGGCGGCCGCCTTGATGTCGCTATATTTGGTTAGCCTGCTCGCGATACTGCCGCCACCAAGGCCACCCAATCGGACGGAGGCAAAGAACGCGAAGGCGAAAACCGCGGCCGCCGCAACAATTGCCGCGAACAGTGTCAAAAACATCATCTACCTCCGCGTGGCCTAGAAGACTCGGTCTAAACCGAATACGCTTGGCGGCAGATAAATGCCGTTTTCCTCAAACTTATCGATGAACTTTGGACGAATACCGGTCGGGCGGAGTCGCCCGATAATGCGTCCGCGCTCGTCGATGCCGCTCTGCTCATAAATGAAGATGTCCTGCATGATGATCACGTCGCCTTCCATGCCCTGGACTTCCGATATGTTGGTTACCTTTCGCGTCCCATCTTTCATACGGCCCTGTTGCACGATCAGTTCGATCGCCTTGGAAATCTGCTCGCGAATCGCCCGCAGAGGAAGGTCCATGCCCGCCATCAAGCACATCGTTTCGAGACGCGAAAGGGTGTCACGCGGTGTATTGGAGTGCAACGTCGTCATCGACCCGTCGTGTCCCGTATTCATCGCCTGGAGCATGTCCAGCGCTTCACCGCCACGGCACTCGCCGACGATAATTCGCTCAGGACGCATTCGCAGCGCGTTTCGCACCAGGTCGCGGATACTGACCGCGCCTTTACCCTCGATATTCGTAGCTCTCGATTCGAGGGTGACGACATGCTCCTGACGGAGCTGAAGTTCGGCGGAATCCTCAATGGTAATGATGCGCTCATCCGCTGGAATGAAACTGGATAAGACATTGAGGAGCGTCGTCTTGCCGGAGCCCGTGCCGCCGGCCACTATGACGTTTAGCCGCGCCTCCACGGATGCTCGGAGGAAGGTGACCATCTCTTGCGTCAAGGTGCCAAAGTTCACGAGATCGTCGGGAGTCAATGGATTACGCGAGAACTTCCGGATCGTGATCGTCGGCCCGACGAGCGAGAGCGGCGGAATGATAATGTTGACACGCGAACCGTCGGGCAAACGCGCGTCGACATAGGGGCTGCTCTCATCGCATCGCTTGCCGAGGGGCGAGATGATACGGTCGATGACGCGAAGGAGGTGATCGTCATTGACAAACGCGACATCGGTCTTGATCAACTTGCCGGCGCGCTCGATGTAGACCTGTTTTGGCCCATTCACCATCACCTCGGTGATAGTGTCGTCGTCGAGCAAAGGCTGAATTGGGCCATACCCAAGAATATCGGCGACGATTTGCTCGAAAAGTCGCGCCCGGTCCGCGCGTGTCAACTGCGTGCCTTCAGTCTCCAACGCGGATTCAAACAAGGTTTGGATGCGCTTCCGCATCTCACCGGCCTGTGAGAAGTCGGCGTTGGGTCCAATATCCTGGATAAGCTTTTGTTGCACGCGTGACCGCAGCTCGGCGAAATTATCTTGCTCGGTGGTCGGTGTACGTCGCAGCGCCGCGATGGTGTCGAGACCCTGCCGGGTCGGGCGGGCCGGCGCGCCGCCACCGCCACCGTTCAGGCTGCTGACCGTGCTTGGAGAGCCAAGGCCGGTTGCGCTTCCACCGGCGGCCGTTGCGAGGGCACTGCCCAGGCCGCCGGTCGTTCGCTGGGCCGGACCTTGAGGCGCGGCCGGCGAGGTGGGCACCATTGCTTCGCCCGGCGCACCCGTCGAAGCACCCTCAATCCGTTTCAAAAGCGACATCGGTCATCCTCCCTGCTTGAGATAGGCGCAACTAGGACTTTGCGAAGAGCCCAAACCGCCCGAGTTTTTTAGTCTTTACCGCCGTTTCCGACACCGTCTCCTGATCCTCGGACAGCAGGTCGGCGGCGAGCCTTCGCAGCTCGGCCGCTATAATCGTACCCGGTTGTCCAAGCACAACTGGAGTACCCTCATTAATACAGCGACTCGTCAGTCGTCCATCGTTACTTATCTGAGCGCCGACAGATCGGCCCAGCGTGCCTTCAACGTCCCGAACCTCGATTCCCTGAGTTCCGGTCGACTTAATGAGCACGGGTACTATCTTCTCTGGCGGGAACCTGAGCAATTCGCTCACTTCAAGGAAGACTTTGGCGCTTTTGATCGCCGGAAGATCCAGCGTGAAGCACAGTAAGATCTTGTCCGCAACCTCGAGTACGGTAAGAACTCGCTCGTCCAGGCATGACCAGGTGTCGACCACGGTGAAATCATACGATTCCTTCAGTAAGGCCATGGTCTTCCGAATCTGGTCGGCGGTCACCATCTCGGCCATTTCCGGTCGCGGCGGCGCCAGCAATACCTTCATACCGGAGCTCTGATGTGTCGAAAGGGCCCCGCGCACATATTCATCGTCAATCTGCTCGGGGTTAACGACGAGGTCCATGATCGAGCGATTGGGCGCCATGTCAAGGAAAACGGCAACATCGCCAAAGGGAAGGCTGCCATCCACCAGCGTTACCTGAAGACCGTGCTCTTTCCGGAGGGCCATTGCGACGTTTACCGCGACAGTCGTGGCTCCAACCCCACCTTTGGGGCTGAACACCGCGATGATTTCACCCTGGCGCTGTTTGCCCTGTTCGGTTGCCGCTGGGCCGCGACTGCTCTCGGTGGCGGGCGGGCCGCCGAGCACGCGGCGAGCGACGGTGCTTTGATGCACCTCTCGAATCGTCCGCACAAGTTCCTGCTTCGTGGTGTCACGTAGCACGAACTGTCGAGCGCCGGCGATCATTGCCTTGCGCAGCGAATCAGGGGCGCCATCCTCGGACATCATGATCACGCCCGTGCTAGGGAGCAAGGTCGTGATCATTTCCGTGGCATCGATCCCGGTCCGGCCCGGCATATTCATATCCATCAGCACCACATCGGGCTTGGCGCGTCTGGATAAACTCACGGCCGCGTCGCCATCGGTCACCGAGCCCACCACCTCGATGGTGGGCTCGGTGGACAGCCAGCCCTCGAGCCGGCCGAGAAACTCCTCGTCACCTTCGGCGATTATGACCGTGATTCTGGCGGGACCGTTCACGAATACTACCTCGCGCCGGGCGTGGGCTTGGGTGTAAGGGTCGGCTTTGGCGTGACGAACACATTCGGAACGCCGTTGCCAATTGGCGTACCCTTGACCGTTGTTTCGGGGGTCAGGAAGTATTCTGGGAACACGGCCTTGGTTTTCGGCTGAACGGTCTGGTTCTTTACGTCTTCCGACGACAGCAGCACAAGCTCAAGGGCGCCCGAGGTGTCCTTGACGTACTTGAGCAACAACGCATCCTGTACCGGCAGCTCAAGCGTGATGTTTTCGGTCGCGGCAGCTCCCGCCGCGGCCGCCAAGGGCGGACCAACCGCGACAACGCGGACATTTGATATCAATTGTTGTGTCTCAAATGGGCCGCCGTTCGGTGCTGAAATGGACGTGGGAAGGTTGGAATTCAGGCTGTCGGTCTCTCGCTGACGGATCGTCAACAGTATGTCGACAAAGTCTCCGGGGAGGATCTGCAGATTATCCGCGTTGCTCTGACCCACCGTAATTGTTTCGGCGATGCGTCCCGCGTCAATCTGGTAGGCCAGACTGAAGAGCGGAGAAATCGGCAGGACCTTATATTCGGTGGTAAGTAACGGACTGCTTCGCCGAATATTCTGCGTGACCAAAATCGTGCCGAGGAATGCCGTGCCCGACAGAACTCGCGTATCCGTCGTCACCCACTCTGCGATACTGTTGACGGCATTCTGCGGTTGCGCGACCCCGGTGCCAAGCGGCACGTCCTTGAAGCTTCCCGCGATGGACGTTAGGTTCGTGAACTTGGTGCCGGCCGGAATATCGCGTACGGCGACAACTATACCGAGGCCG
The DNA here is from genome assembly GCA_025450255.1 of Chloroflexota bacterium. The sequence continues at coordinate 4,617 of JANWHV010000200.1, forward strand.
ACTGTTGGAATAGCAGTCGCCACGGGACTTCCAGCCGGCGTCGCGGTCACCACGAGAGGCGCCGCGGAGTTGTTCGACTTGCCGTTCAGCACGACAACCACCAGCACGAATGCGATTACCGCCAATACGCCGCCTATAACGAGCAAGCCCCTGCTACTGCGCATCATCTGCATGCCGGCTCCTCCAATGTTCCATAATCATACGAAAGCACATCTGCCGCGGTGCGGTCAACGGTGCCCCGTCGCGCCCGCCGGCAGCTTACCCTTTGATCCACCCCTGGCGCATCGCATAGACGACAGCCTGTGTTCGGTCGTTAACCGCCAGCTTTCGCATTATTGATGTGATGTGATTCTTGACGGTCTGATCGCTGATGTTCATTGCCTTGGCGATTTCCTTGTTGCTGTTGCCTTTTGCGATGTAGTCGAGCACCTGAACTTCGCGGTTGGACAACGGAATGTAGAGTGGTTCGGCTTCGTGGTCCACCTCCTCTGCCAGATCTCGGAACGACTTTAGCACCTTTGAAGCAAGTACCGGCTTTGCCAAGACGCTGTCATTAATCAAATATTCACCCGCCGACACTCGCCGAATCACGCGAGCCAGTTCTTGTACCTCGATTGTCTTGAGAATGTATGCCGCCGCGCCGTACTTTATGGCGTAGAATAGCTTCTCCTCGTCGTCATGCGTGGTCATCACCACGACACTGATATTCGAAACTTTTCGCTTGAGCTCCCGAATAGCATCAAGACCATCCAGGCCGGCCACCTCCGCGTTGAGGAGCACAACCGCGGGCGCCAATTCCTCTACCAAGCGCAGGCCATCCTGCCCATTTGTCGCTTCACCTACGATTTCGAGACCCGGGTCGGCGGCACTGAGGGTTAGTCGCAATCCGGCTCGAAATAAAGGCTGATCGTCTATGATCAGTACGCTCAGAACATCAGGCAAGTCTTCTTGCATATGGCGCTCCACCGATTAATCGGTTACCAATCAGGGAATCCTAGCCCGCGGACCGATAACAACCAGACGCACGCGCAATGCGCCAAAATGCTGTTTAAATCCTGCCCTAGCATAGCGGAGCCTCTAGGGGGACACAATAGGAAGGGTGGTGGTTTTATGGCACAACAGGGGATGTATACTATTTTGCACCCCCGTTGCTCCTAAGCGGCGCATTTCATCGATCCCTGGGGCCTGGATTCTGGTAAACGGCGTACTCGCCCAGCCTGTATACCCGTGGCCAGTCCGCGATTACTTTGTCCACGATCAGGCGCTCCGGCACGTTTTCGCGAACCCAAAGACGCGTAAAATCGTCGACAACGGCGTACCGGGCGGCGGCGGGGCGTGTGTCGTAGAGAAATCGGCCGCGGCTCAGTCCAGCGGGGTAGAACGCCGTCGCCTGTCCGCTTATCGCAACCGCCTGCAAGAAGTCGGCCGTGCGGCAGCGGAACAGCCAGGACGTGGACGGCATCACAAGAACGAGATCTTTTGGCCCCACTCGCGCGTTGACCCAGGAGGTCATCTCACGCGCGTCCAACGCCGATCGGGGTAAAAGACTGGATATACCGGTCGTAAACCGCCCCCTTACGCTCGTCACGTCAGCCACGGCCATGGACACGGCAAAGGGCACAAGGAGGATCATGGCCGCGACGTGCTTGAATATCACGCTCCGCGCGCCGGCGCCGCGATCGTTGCCTGAAGCCGGATGATTGGGCCGCAATCGCGCCAGGAGGACCAGCAAGGCGCGGACCATCATGCCAATACCAAGGGCACAGAGTGGCAACAGCGGCTCGGCGGCGCGGAAATACGGAGATGGGTCGCGAACTTCCAGTATGAGTACCGCGAACGTAGCGACAAGAACGATCGACGGCACTCGGACCGCGGCGGCGGGCACAAACAGCAAGCCGAGAATGCCAAGCGCGATCAGCGGATCAAAGGTCACGAGATGAGAAAACCTGAGCAAAAGTTCGCCAGGGCCGGCATCGAGACGCGAGGCTGTATGGTGGATATCGAATAGAAAATCGGTCCTCCGCGTTGCCAGCATCCAGCCGATATACGCGGCGGGCGCGATCGTGGCGGAGATGCCGGCAAGAAGCAGCGCCCGCGGCCCTCCCGGCCATAAAAGCAGCCCAACTGCCGGGATCATCGCGATTGCTTCCTGGTCGGTTGCCAAGGCCAGCCCGGTGACGACGCCGGCTAGCAGCGCGGCCCGTGGGCGCGGCGAGCGAACCTGGCGGGATCCGGGCATCGCCGCGTCGCGGGGAGCGTCCTCGGACGGCAGTGCAATCGGCAGGGTCGCCCACAGCGCCAGCATGACAAGGAGGGCCAGCAAGTTATAGGTATAGGCCCAGCGAACCTGCAGGACGGCCTGTGGCCACAGCGCGTAGAAGGTGAGCGCGGCAACCGCCGGCGCCAATCCCCCTAGTCGGCGGGCAATGGCAAATAGCACGACCATCGTCAGAACCCCGCAGGACGCGGTTACCGCGCGCAAAGCAATGAGGTCGTGTGTCCAGACGCGCATCACGGCGGCGCCGACCAGATAAAACAGCGGCGGGTGCTGCACAAACGCGTAGCGCAAGGCGTACATCCGCACCTGGCCGGAAGCGAGGTTGCTCGCGATACTCCAGTTGTAGCCCTCGTCGCCGTCCCATCCGGGGTTGTCGGAGAGATTGGCAAAGCGCAGATAGACGCCAAGCACAAAGACCGCCGCCGCGAGCGCGACTATAAACGGTTCCGCCGCCCTGAAGCGTTCAGGGCGCTTAGTCGCCTGCACGGACACGCGAGAAAATCGTTACCGCCTCGGCATGATACGCGAGGCGGAATCCAGGAATGTGCTCCAACTCCAGGCGGCCTATATCCCGTTCGAGCGGGCTGAATACCACCAGCGTCACACCCTCACGTTTCACAATCCGCTGCAAGACACGGAGCGCGGCCGCGGTGTTCCCGGCCCGGTAGAAGCTGTGTACCTCCGTTTGGCGGAAGGCCCAATTGAATGTTTGAAAGTTCTGCCCTATCACCACGCGGCAGGTACAGCGTTCGGGCACGAGGTTCGCGAATCCGGCGCTCGACAGTACGACGTCGTTCTCACCGGCATGGCTTCCGATCCATGTAATGCTGTCGGTCACGCCCGACTGAACGTAATAACTCGCGTTCACGCCACCGGCGGTGACGGCGGTATAGAGCGCCAATAACAATGGCGATGAGAACGCAAGGGCGCTCGCCGGCAGCGCGGGCAGCGCGCCGCGCATGCCATCGGTCACGACCCTGGGGCCGGCCAACCAG
>JANWHV010000201.1 GCA_025450255.1 Chloroflexota bacterium
CCTGTAGCCCAAACACGGCGTCAGGTGGATGAAACAACACGGAGTACAGGGAGGAGGGGAGAGAAGGCGCGGGCTTAGCGTCGTCAGGCGCGCTCCTGGGGGTGGCCCTCGATGTTGGGAGTGCGCGAGCGGCGGCTATGAAGTCCAGGCGGGTCGGGTCTCCGAGTATACTACGCGCAGTACCGTCATACACTTTATTACTGGCAGGTTTATCCATGTCAAAACGTATCGCGGTGATCAACGACGACACTGCCTTTCTGGGACTGATGACCGAGCTGCTCACCGACGAAGGGTATGACGTCTCCACCATCCGCGAGGCCGGCACTGCCTATGAACAGGTAAAGAAGACCCTGCCGGACGCGCTGGTGCTGGATATTCGCATCGAGCATCCCGAAGGCGGCTGGGCAGTGCTTGAGCTGATCAGGCTCGATCCGGCGCTCACGCATATCCCGGTTATCGTCTGCTCAGCCGATACGCGAGCGCTGGAGGCAGGAGCGGAGCGTCTGCAGCGGCATGGTTGCCGCGTGCTGCCGAAGCCCTTTAACGTGGACGAGCTACTGGCCATGCTGGCGGAGATCCTGGAGCCGCCGCCCGCATAACGCAGCCATTTGAGCGCCGGGCAAGGCAGCCCGGCGTCTTCCGAGGCGGCCGGGCGCGAGGATACCGGCGTACACGCCGCGCAGTGAGGTCAAAGATGAACGAACGAGTCGCCCGCGCCACGGCCGCCATGCGCGCGCATGGCCTGGATGCCGCCCTCCTCAGCAGCCCGCACAATGTTTGCTACGTCAGCGGCTATGAAGTGCCGATCGAAGCGGGGCCGAGCACCTTCGCCGGCGGCCCCGACCTGGCGCTGATCGACGCGGCGGGCCGCGTGACGCTGATCGTGCCGGATCTGGAGGCGAACGCGGCACGCGCCGCCGCCCAGGTAGATGCCGTGGTTTCCTATGCCGCGTTCGGCTACACGGAGCGGTACGACCAGCCGGCCAATCTCTGGAAGGAGCTGGCAAGGGTGTTGCGGGAAAGCAACATCGCGGGCGGCACGCTGGGCATCGAACGAACGTTCCTCCCCACCTCTATCGAACGAGCGATCCTTGCCGGCTTCGAGGGCTTCACGATCGCGGACGCCACGCCGTCTCTGGCGGAGGCGCGACTGGTGAAGACCGCCGAGGAGATCGAACGCCTGCGCCTCGCCGTCGACCTGACGGCGGTCGGCCAGAACGCGGCGCGGCTCTATCTGACGCCCGGCATCAGCGAGATCGCGCTGTTTACCCGCGTCCGCGGAGCCATGGAGGAAGCGGCCGGCCACCGCGTGGCGATCGCCGGCGACCTCGTGGCCGGCGCGGATCGCACCGCGAACGCCGGTGGCTGGCCGGCGAGCCGGATCATCGATGAGAACGCGCTGGCGATTGTCGACCTGGCGCCCCGCCTCGATGGGTATTGGGGCGATAGCTGCAACACATTGTGCGCCGGCGAGCCGTCGCCGGAGCATCGCCGCATGATCCGGGCGACGACCGAGGCGCTGGCGAAGGCCATCGAGGCGGCGCGTCCCGGCTTGCGGGCGGCGGAGCTCGACGCCGTGTGTCGAGGCCACGTGGAGAGCTTTGGCTACGCGTATGGGCACCACAGCGGCCACGCGCTGGGCACGACGGTGCATGAGGACCCGCGGCTGGTGCCCTACGAGCCGATGCCGCTGCAAGCGGGCATGGTACTGGCGCTGGAGCCCGGCGCCTATATCCAGGGCGTGGGCGGCGTGCGCACCGAGCACGTGATCCTGATCGCGGAGAGCGGCGCCGAGGTGCTGTCGTCATTCGCCCACGGGTTCTGACCCAGTATGATGCACGTCGCGCCACGATACAGCGGGGATTTCACTCGTAGACCATGCGGTAAAGATGGGCCTTAAGTAGCAATCGGAGACGGCGATGCCGGAACTGCACGGGAAAGCGCGCGTCGGGCTGATTGGCGCCGGCTGGTGGGCCACCTCCAACCACCTGCCCTTGCTCGCCGCCCGCCCCGACGTGGAGCTGGCGGCTGTGTGCCGGCTGGGGCGGGACGAGCTGCAACGGGTCAAGGAGCGGTACGGGTTCGCCTTCGCCACCGAGGATTATCTGGCACTGCTGGAGCAGCCGCTCGACGCGGTGATCGTCGCCTCGCCGCACACCCTGCACGACCAGCCCGCTAACGCGGCCCTGGCGCGCGGCCTGCACGTGATGGTGGAGAAGCCGATGACCACCAGCGCCGCCGAAGCCCGCGCCCTGGTCGACCTGGCGCGCGAGAAAGGCCTGCACCTGCTGGTGCCGTACGGCTGGCACTACAAGCCCTTCATCCAGGAGGCGCATCGGCTGATGGAGCGCGGCGTGGTGGGCCGTATCCACCACGTCTCGTGCCACATGGCATCGCCGATCCGCGATCTGCTCACCGGGCGCGATCACGTGGACCAGAGGGCGTCCGGCGCCTCCTCCCAGGAGGAGATCCTGTTCGGCCCCACCGCGAGCACCTGGGCGGACCCCGCCATTGCCGGCGGCGGCTACGGGCACGCCCAGCTCAGCCACGCGCTGGGGCTGCTCTTCTGGCTCACCGATCTGCGCGCCGAGGAGGTATATGCCCAGATGAGCGCGCCCGGCGCCCGTGTCGATCTCTACGACGCCATGTCGGTGCGTTTCGCGAGCGGGGCCATTGGGACTGTGTCAGGCGCGGGCAGCGTGCCGGACGGCGGGCCGTTCCAGCTCGACATCCGCATATTCGGCGACCAGGGAAACCTGCTGCTGGACGTAGAGCGCGAGCGGGTCGAGGTGCGGCGTCACGACGGCGAGATCGTCCAGGCGCCGGTCACGCCCGGCGAAGGGGCGTACGCCTGCGACGTACCGCCGAACCGCTTCATCGACCTGGTGCTGGGGAAAAGCGAGCGGAACGACTCGCCGGGCGAGACGGCGGCGCGTGCCGTCGAGCTGCTGGACGCCGCCTACCGCTCGTCGCGGAGCCACGTGCCGGAGCGGGTGTAGGGCATGATTGCCGTGCCCAGCGGGTATCATCGGGCACGGGAGCGTGAACGATTTTACTCGATGGAGGGTATGCCCGTGAGCGCCACGGCACAAAAGGAGAAGGCCGCGCGATTCCGCCGCATGCATCATGAGGCGCCGTTGCTGGTCTTGCCGAACATATGGGATGCGGTGAGCGCGCGTGTGGTGGAGCAAGCGGGCTTCCCCGCCGTCGCCACCACCAGCTCCGGCGTCGCCGCGGCCCTGGGGTACGGTGACGGCGAACAGATCAGCTGGGATATACTGATCGACGCGCTGGCCCGCATCACGCGCGTGGTGGAGTGCCCGGCTCGATCTGATAGTGGTACCTATGCTATACATGAAACGGCCCTCTCAATGAGGCCGCTGCATTATTATGCTGTGGGTACACGGCCGACATGCTCGTCGAATGTGCCTGTAAGGAGTGATTGCGCATGGAAACACGGCTGCACTACGGCAAGGTCGCGCCCGGCGTGGTGAAGTCCATGCGGGGGCTTGAAAACTATCTTCAGGACTGCGGCCTGGAGCCCGCCCTGAAGGAGCTGGTGAAGATGCGCGCCTCGCAGATCAACGGCTGCGCCTATTGCCTGGACATGCACAGCCTGGATGCCCGCGCCGGCGGTGAGACGGAGCAGCGCCTCTACGCACTGTCGGCCTGGCAGGATACGCCGTTCTTCAGCGATCGCGAGCGCGCCGCCCTGCTCTGGACGGAGAAGGTCACGCTGGTCTCGATCGACCATGTGCCCGACGAGGTCTACGAGCAAGCACGCGCGTATTTTACCGAAGAGGAACTGGCTAATCTGACCCTGGTGATCGCCACGATCAACGCCTGGAACCGTCTCGCCATCAGTTTCCGCTCCGTGCCGGGGCATTATACGCCGGCCAAACGCCAGGCATCCTAGTCACCGATCTCGTGCCGTATGATACACGCGCAGGATTATCAGTTCATTGTCTTCTACGCGATAGATCAGGATATATGGATAGTCACTCAGCACCGCTTCGCGGGTTCCGGCAACCTTCCCTGGGCGCCCGGCCGCCGGGAACATCGCCGCGCGTTTCGCGGCCGCCTGAATCGACGCGTACACATTGATAGCGCCGCTACGGCTTCGCGGCAAGAGATAGTGCCAAATTTCCTCGAGGTCGTCACCGGCAGCTTTACTAAAGGAGAGCCGCACTACGGCTCCCAGGACGCCTGTGGTGGGCGGGATGGGGGTAACAACCGGCCGCTTTACTAAAGGAGAGCCGCACTACGGCTCAACGCCATATCGCTCGTACGCTTCGGCCAGCGCTTCCGGCGTGAGGCGGCCTTCGGCCATGTAGCGCGCCACTAACTCCTCGGCGGGAATTAGCTCAAGCTCGCCGGCTTCGAGCCTGGCAAGGGTCGCCTGGGTTTCGGCGATCTGCCATTCCTCGCGCGCTATATAGCGCTCCAGCGCGTCCGTCATCAGGAAGTTTCGCGTTCGGCCAGTGGCCCTGGCCAGCTTATCAAATCGCTGCTGAAGGTGATCCGGGATCCGCACGGTGGTGGCGATAGTAGGCATACTCCGGCTCCTTGTATTCTTCTGTATTCTACTCGGCGGCGGCCGTGTACGCCAGATGCCTATGTGTATCGCCTGGTACGAACGAGAGCGCCTTCGACCATGTAGCGTGCCGCCAACTCCTCGGCGGGATTAACTCAAGCTCGCCGTCGCCGGCTTCGGGCCTGGCGGAGTTCGCTCAGGTTGCGGCGAAAACCACTGGCCTTTGCGGCGCACCTGGTGGATCGGGCGGAAACCTACCGCTTCGTAGGTAAATCGGGCGGCCGATCGGGTGCTTTCCGTCTCCACCAGGGCATGCTCCGCGCCGAGAGACTTGAAACGCTGGATCATCGCCAGCAGGAGCGCCCGCCCAAGTCCCTGCCTCTGGAACTCCGGATCGATACCCAGCGGCTCGATCTGCGCCAGACGCCGCCGTGTGTCCAGCCAGCCAACGCAGAATCCTGCCAACCGGCCGTCGGGCGTCACGGCCACCAGATCCAGATCGTGTCGATACCACGGCAGGCGCAGCGTGCGCGCCCGCCATTCCTCGGTCATGGACGTGCTAGCAAACGCGCGGCGATGCACCGCGACGTACGCGGGCGCCTCCTCCGGGCCGGTCAGTGGGCGAATGGCAAAGCCAGGCGGCAGCGCCGGCTGGGCGAACGATGGCGCAAGCGGGCAACGCAAGACCACGTAGGCGTAATCATCGTCCAGGGCGTACCCATGCCGCGCCAACAGGGCAAGGCGCGCCTCGTCGTCCTCACATGCCTCCACCCAGTACGGCAGCGGCCGCCCCCGCTCCAGGTCGAGCGCGCGAAAGCGCCGTGCCGCCCACGTGAAGATGGCCGTCTCGACCTCGCTCAGGGCCGGCCCTGGGCGTATGGAGAAGTCAAGCGTCGCCCAGCAGGCTTGCCAGATCGCGATGCCGGCAAGTAGGCCGCTCGTGTCGTCCCATAACCCAACATTCGGCGCTGATTGCAGGGCCGGTGAGCTAAGCCGCCAGGGGAAGTCGACAAGATGCCGGCCTGGCAGCGGCATGGCGTACAAAAGATCGGCGATCCGCGGCAGGTCGGCGTCGCCCGTGAAAGGGCGAAACAGCACGGTCATCGTAGCATCCGATGCGTTACGTTTGCCGATCGTTCAATTCATGAAACCAGTGTCGCCACGCACTGAAGCGCCGCGTTCATTAGTGGCGACAACCCATGGTCATAGTATGGCTCCGCTTGCGGCAACACAAATCCGTGCGCAACCGCCACTATGTGGAGGGGGCGCGGCCTATAATGGACTGGGGATGATGGAGCGGAGTCGGCGGTGCGGTGAAACTCTATACAATTGGCCACGGCAATCATGGCATCGACAAGCTGATCGGCTTGCTCGACGCGAACGGCGTGCGCGCCGTGGTGGATGTGCGCACCGCCCCATACAGCCGCTATAGTCCGCAGTTCAACCGCGATGACCTTGACGCCGCGCTGTCCCAGCACGATGTCCGGTACCTGTTCGCGGGCAAATACCTGGGCGGGCGGCCGGCGGACCCTACCTGCTATAAGAGCGGCGTCCTCCCGGACGAGGGAACCGATTACCTGCACGAGGTTGATTACGCGGCGGTGATGACGCGCGACTGGTTTCTGAAGGGGATCGAGCGGCTGCGGCAACTGGCGGATCGCCAGACCACCGCGATCCTGTGCAGCGAGGAGAACCCCGAGCGCTGCCACCGCCATCATCTGATCGCGAAATACATCCTGGCGCACGATATCGAGGCGGATGTCCGGCATATCCGCGGCGACGGCAGGACGTACCCGGCCGGGACGATCCTCAAGTCGGTCGACAAGCCGGCTGTTACCCAACATGCGCTGTTTTAGGCAGCCGTGAGGCTCTACACCATCGGCTTTACCCAGAAACGGGCCGAAGCCTTCTTCGCGTTGTTGCGCCGGCACGAGATCCGCCGCCTGGTCGATATTCGCGTCAATCCCGATGGGCAGTTATCGGGCTTCGCCAAGAAAGACGATTTCCCCTACTTTCTTTCCCAACTGGCGGAGGGCTGTACATACGTCCATATGCCGGAGTTGGCCCCTACCAGGGAGATCCTGCGCGAGTACCGCGCGGACAAAAATTGGGGCCGCTACGTGGAGCGTTTCGAGGC
>JANWHV010000202.1 GCA_025450255.1 Chloroflexota bacterium
CACGGTGATCGGCGCGGTCTGCACCCCTGGGTGCAGAATGGTGATGAAGCTCTGGTCGCCGCCAGGGCCGTTGCTGCCATAGGCGAGACGCAACTCGGAAGTGGGGGTGGTAAATCCGCCGCTGACCGTGGAGCCGAACTTCGCGGAGCCCTGGCCGGCGCCGAAGTATTCGACGCGTTCGGGCACGATTGGCTGGTCGCTGGAGATCAGCAAGCCAACGGACTTGGCGGTATTGCCCAGATTAAGAGCGCGAATATTGCTCGTGGCGCGGCTCTGGGCCGGCACGATAAGCTGAACCGTCGCGGCGCCCCCGGCCGTGATCGACTCGGGCGCGAGGGACACTTTGACCGTGGCCTGGCTTGTGGAGGGATTGAGTATCGTCAAGTACTCCTGAAATGAGGATCCCGTATAGCCTTCGGGGAATCCCCAGGCCAGCGCCGGCGCCGTGGCCGCGGCCGTGGCGCTGCCGTCGAGGCGTTGTCCGGACGCCGTTATTCTGTCGATGGTCCGGCTTGCCGTAAACGGCTGGCTCGACTGTATTGAAGCGGCGACAAGGCGATCCGGGCCCACGTCCGCGTTGACCGACTCGCGGAGAACGCTCGCGGCGGGGACGGAACGGTTGACGACGATTGGCGCGCTGCCTTGCAAGTAATAGGTGATGGTTATGGGGTTCGCGGACGACCCGACATTGAGCACATCCAGCGATTCGGCGAACGATACCTTACTGTTCGCCGACGCCTGCCCGGTGTAACCCTCGGCAAAATAGGCCAAGAAGCCGGCGACGGCGGTTGGGACAGGGGTCGGCGCGGGCGTGGTAGCCGGAGTCGAGGTGGGAACCGACACCGGTTGGCTATATGCCGATGCAATGGTGATGGACGTTGATGCGGTCAACTCCCCATCGCTTGCTACCAGCGTGGTGGGGCCCTGGGGCGCATTGCCGGGAATAAGCACGAGGGCGACGAACGAGCCAAAAAGATTGCATACCACAAGCTCGTTGCCCGCGACGCCGGCAGGTTGGCCGCCCACGGTGAAGGTCATCGTATTGTTGGACGTGAAGCCGGCGCCCAGGATCTGAATGGAGCTTCCGGCCGGCGTGGAGGTAGCGCTTATGCTAATGGTCGGCCCGAGCGTAACCGTGGCGGAAATTGTCACGCCGTTTACGGTAACGAAGACGGTGTCTCCGCCCGGCGCCGCCTGGAGCGGCAGGGCGACCACGACATGCAGCGAGCCGTCCGCCGCGGTCTGCGACTTGCCGATTGGAATGCCCGCGTACGAGTTCGTGACATCCTGAAAATTGACGGCGGCGTACGCGCTGGGCGCGAACGTACCGGCTGGGGCCGAGATCGTAACGGTCGCGCCCGGCACGGTGACGGATGGTGAAATTTGCAGGGCCGAGGCGAGAGGCTGTCGCGAAGAGCCTGGCCACGCGGCATGGGTGCGCGGCACTACCGGCAACAGCAGCAATGCTGAGATCACAAGCAGACGGATCAGCGCGTTTATACGACGTGTCATGGTTTCCTGTTCTCATTCATGTGGAACTTCGCGGCCGGCGGGCACAATGCCCTGCCGCTCGGTCGTGATAGTGCCGCTGCCTGACGGCCCGAACGGGCGCGCGCCGCTGACAACGCGAGGTCCGGCGCCGGGCGGCGCCGGACCTAGCAACCGCGAGCGATCAGCTTCTTTAGGAAGGTACCCCAACGTCCTCGGTCGCGGATAGTCCATCGATGGTCATGCCCACTGACGCGGCCATGAACGATCCGATCACGCCTGGCGCCAGCTTGATCTCGGCGCCGACCGGCCCGCTAGGCACCGTACCCGCTGTGTCCTGACTGGCATTTATGGTCGTGATGCCGCCGGCGGGGACGGTGTATTGGGCCTGCGTTGCGGCGCCGGCCACGCCAAAATACTGTACGGCGACCTGGATTGGGGCAGCCGAGGTATTCAGCACATAGAGGCTCTGCTTGACCGAACCTCCGTCCGCAAGCCCGGTGGTCAGGTCAGAGATGAACGCGTCTGACGACGGCATGCCGTTTCCCTTGAAGACCACGCCCGGGTGCGTGGCGTCGTTTGGCGAGCCGCCAAAGTATTGCGCGGACTCCGCGAAAAATGGACCCGTGCCGTTGACCGACACGCTGAATGGACCAACGGCGGCGCTGCCGAGCGCAACGTTGGCGACGATGGTGGCACGAGTGCCGGAAGCCACGTTAACGACAACCGGTTGGCCGATGGCGTGGCCCGCCGCGTCGCTGAAATTGGCTACCACCTGGATGGAACCGGGCTGCGAACTCGGATTCATCACCGTAATGTAATCCTGATCGCCGACCGCCTGCGCGACGCCATGTATATCCGGCGCCGAGCCGCCTGAACTGCCAAAGGCAAATCGCGCCTGGGATGTCGCGGTCGCGCTTCCCTGGCTGACCGTCGAGCCAAACTTTCCGGAGCCGGCTCCCGAGCCGAAGTATTCGACCCGCTCGGCCACTACGGGGATGTCGCTGCTGACGATCATGCCGACGGAGCGGGCGGTATTGCCCTGGTTCAAGGCGCGAATGTTCGCGGTAATCCTGCCAAACGCGGGGACCGGAAGGGTGAGCGTGCGGGCGCCTACCGCGCTACTCGCCTGCGGCGCCAGAAGGACCGTCACGTTCGCCTGGCTGGAGTTCGGGTTCAACAGGGTAAGGTATTCCTGGTAACTGATGCCCGTATAACCCTCGGCGAAGCCCCAGGTCGTGGAAGGCGCGCCGGCAGGCTGGGTGGTACTGCCGTCGAGACGCTGGCCGGTAGGTGAGATGCGCGTCATGGTGCGCGTTACGACAAGCCGTTGCTGGGAGGTCACGATGGCGGCCACGATTTGGTCCGGGCCGACGTCGGTATTGACCGGCTCTCTGGTAATAGACGACCCGGCTATCGCGCGGTTGACGACGATCGGCGTGGTTTTCCCCTGTAGATAGTAGGTAATGGTTGCCGATGCCTGACTGGCGGCGGGGTTCAGAATGTTCAGAACCTCAGTGAAGGTGGCCTTGCCATTGGATGCCGCCAGGCCGGTATACCCTTCGGCGAACGCCGCGGTCGTCGTCGCGCCAGTGTTGAAGCCGCCTGGTGTGGCCGTTGGCGTAACCGACGGCGTGGCGGAAGCGGTGGCGGTGAGCGTGGCAGTCGGCGTCACGGTGGTGGGAAGCAGCGTGAAGCTCGCGGTCGCCGATTGCGACCCCGTGCTGTTCGAGGCGGTAATGCCGGTCTGGCCAGGGAACAGCCCGCTAGCGGGGAGCGTGAGAATCGCGTCAAAGTGGCCCTGTCCGTTGGTCGAAACGGGAGTACTGGTGTTGAACGGGGTAAAGCCGATTGAGAAGCTCATGGCGGTGAATGGGCTATAGCCGTCGCCGATCACCTCGATCTGGCCGCCTATGGCCACGGACGTCGGTATCACGGTGATAGTTTGCGTGACGAAGTAGACGCCCGTTGCCGTGGACGACCCGGCGCTCGCGGAAATCGTGGCGTTTCCCGCCGTCGCCTGGGCTGGAAGGCTGAAGGACACGTTGAGCGAGCCATCGGTAAGCGAGGAGGTGGATGGGAGCGCGTTGACATTATTGTTGGCGTCGGTAAACAACATGGTAACGAATTGATTGGGGCTAAATGTGCTGGCCGGCGCCGTCACCTGCACGCCAAACTTTCCGGGCGGTCCGCTGGTTGGGATTACGGTCAGCGCGCCATTGGCAACCACGGTGCCTGTAGGCGTGGCGGTGACGGTGGCCGTCGCCGTCGCCGTTGAAGTAGGGGTAGGCGTGGCCGACGTTACGGTGAACGTCGCAAGTGCGGCACCTACGCTGTCACTTGCTTGAATCGTATAAGAGGCGACAGGAGTCCCGATCGGGATGAGAATATTCGCCGTGAAGTCACCGTTTGGACTTGTATTTGCTTGTGCGGTAGCCAAGGTTCCGAGTAGCGCGATCGAGATGAGCGATCCTGCCTGAAAGCCCGCACCGGATACCGTAGTCGTCGACCCAGCAGTTCCCGATGCTGGGTTCAGTGATATGGCAGAGGTAACTGCAAAGTTATATGGCCCAGGCGCATGATTGTTGCCGCTCTGGACTGTTAGCGAATAAGTTCCACGGGGAATGTTCGGGATTTGTATGTTGGCAGTGAATGCGCCTTGGCCATCGGCAGTTCCGCCGCCAACCGTCAGCCCGAACATAAATACGCTGAAAATGGCCGTATTTGGCAGTGATCCCGGCGCTCCTGAAATGGTTGCATTCGAACCAGGCGGCCCCGAACTGGGAGTAATGGCGGTGACCGTTGCCGCCTTCGCTTCGTGCATCCACCAGCCATGCGAGATAGGCAGGGCCTGAACGAGCAGAACGACGACCAGGAGAAGAGCCGGGATGCCACGGGAGATGGTTCGTTTTCTCATACCGTCTGGCCCCTTTCAAATCGGGCGGCATATCGTCCAGCCCGGTGCGTGGTCTTACGGGACGGCTTCTCCGTAACGTATGCTTGGCGCGGCCAATCCTCCGGGACGTGTATGCGGCCGGCAAGCGGTTTGCCGGCTCAATCTTGCCAGAGGATAGCACACCTGAGTACCGGAAGGGAACACGCGCCGCGCCGCCTCCCCACATCCGCGATTCGCGACCGGCGCCATGCCGGCCGGTCAAGGTCAGGCGAGCGCGGCTATGAACCCTGGCGCGGGCTCATTGCCGGTGTGGGATCGCCACGTATGCCGTCGACCGCATCGCCCAGCGCGCTCAGATACGCGCGTATGTCACGGCGAAGGCGCGGCCAGACCGTCCCCAGTTCTTCAAGCTGCCGCGCGTCGAGATCGCGATACAGGGCGCCCGCGGCGGGATAGTAACGCACGGCCTCGGTCCAGAATTCCGTTCGCTCGCCGTCCGGCACATACGTTTCGACTATATAGCCGCCGTCGCCCTCCTCTGTCCAGACGCGCGGCTCGGCCTCGCCCGACGCGAACGCCACCGCCTCATGCCAGATCGCGTGGCGTGCCTCGCCGTGCAGCCCGTGCATGAGCGCCAGCAGATGGCGGGCGCGTTCAGCGTCGCCGGCGTCCGCGCCCGCGTTCCGCCTGGTTGTCACGGCGTTCCAGGCCGGGCCGAGCGCGGGAATGAGCAGCCCGCCGTCGGTCGCCAGCGCCGGCATGTTGCGCGCGGCGCGCGACCACGCCATTGCCTTGCCCGCCGCGTTCTCGGCAAAGTCGACTC
>JANWHV010000203.1 GCA_025450255.1 Chloroflexota bacterium
CACGTCGATACCATGGGTAGGCTCATCCAGGATTAACACCTTCGGCCCCGAGGCCAGCCACTTGCCGAGCACCACTTTTTGCTGGTTGCCGCCTGAGAGGGCGCTCACCAACCGATCGCGGCGTCCCGGCTGCAGTCGGACGCGCGTCGCCAGCCCGTCGGTGGTTCGATGCATCAAGCCGGTCTGGAATATGCCGAACCGCGAGAGCCGGCGCCAGATCGACATCGTCATGTTCAGCGGGATCGACATGGCCGGCACGAGGCCATGCACGAGCCGGTTCTCCGGCAGATAGGCCAGCCCGCAGTATGTGGCATGGCGGGGAGAGCGCGGGCGGAACGGCAGGCCGCCCAGCACGATCTCGCCGGCGTCCAGAGAGTCGATGCCGAAGAGGGCCTGCGCGACCTCCGTGCGTCCGGCGCCGACGAGGCCGGCGAAACCAAGGATCTCCCCGCCCCGCAACTGGAACGACACATCCTCGAAGTAGCCTTTGCGGGTCAGCCCACGGGCCTCCAGGAGCACCTCGCCGGGCGTTGTCCGTACCTTGGGATAGAGTGCGGAGATCTCGCGCCCGACCATATGATGGATAAGATCGGGGATCGTTACCTCCGCGGTTTCAAGCTCGACAACCTTCCGCCCGTCCCGCAGCACGACGACGCGATCGGTCCAGTCCCGCACCTCGTCCAACCGGTGGCTGATAAACAGCACGCTGACCCCTCGCGCTTTAAGGCTCAAGACGATAGCGTGGAGGGCGTCGACCTCGCGGGACGAGAGGACGGCGGTCGGCTCATCCAGGATCAGCAAGCGCGCGCCCATCGAGAGCGCCTTGGCGATCTCGACCATCTGCCGATCGGCCACGCGGAGCCGGTGAACCGGCGTATATGGGTCGATCGGCAAACTCAGTTGTGTCAGGATTTCCCGCGCCCGATCGTAAATCGAACCCCAGGCCACGATACCGAAGCGGCGCATGATCTGGTGCCCCGCGAAGATGTTCTCCGCCACGTCCAGATCGGGGAATAGCATCGGTTCCTGGTACATGGCGGCGATCCGCGCCTCGCGAGCAGCTTGTGGCTTGGAGAAGTGGTGCTCGATCGCGTCGACCAGGATCGTGCCCTGCGCGGGCTGGACGACGCCGGTAAGGATTTTGACCAGTGTCGACTTGCCGGCGCCGTTCTCGCCTACCAGGCCGACGACCTCGCCGGGATTGAGCGCGAAGGATACGCCCTGGAGGGCATGCACGCCGCCATCGCTATGGCCGATGTCGCGCAACTCCACAAGGGGCGCCGAGCCGCCGGCGTTCCCCGCTGCCTCCATATGCGCCACTAGATCTTCCTCGTGGTCAGCATGTGCTCCGCATCCTCACTGCCCTACAGATTCACCGGCTGCGCCAGCCGTTCGCGGATCGCGCCGAGGAAGCGCGCGGCCATGGCGCCGTCCGCTATCCGGTGGTCGGTGGAGAGCGTAAGGTTCAGTATGTCACGCGGCCGCAGATCATCGCCAACATAGACGGGGGTGCGTTGCACGGCGCCCGCCGCCAGGATCGCCGCCTGCGGCGGGTTAATGATCGCCGTGAAGGTATCCACCTTGAACATGCCGAGGTTGCTAACGGTGAAGGTGCCGCCCTCGTAGTCCTCAGGCCGATTCTTACCCGCACGGGTGCGCTCCACCAGCGCCGCCGACTCTTCCGCGATCTGGGCCAGCGACTTTTCGTCCACACCATGCAGCACGGGCGTTACCAGGCCCTCCTCGATCGCCACCGCTATGCAGATCGCGATCGTCCGGTGCAATTCAAGATGATCGCCGGCGAAGGTGGCGTTGAAGGTCGGGAAATCGACCAGCGCCGAAGCCGCCGCCTTCACGATCAGGTCGTTGACGGATACCCTGGCCCCGTCCTCCACGACCTCGGCGTTGAGCCGCTGCCTGAGGGCCATGGCCTCGGTCATGTCCACGCTCATGCTCAGGTACTAGTGCGGCGCCTGTGTTTTGCTCTCCACCATGCGGCGGCCCATCGTCTGCCGCAAGCGGCTCAAGGGCATCTGCTCGACGTCGGGCGAAGGCGGGCTCGCCGCCCCCGGCGATGTGCTTGTACCGGCGGTAGCGGCCGCCGCGGCCAGCACGTCCTCGCGGCTGATCTTGCCGCCCGGGCCGCTGCCCGTCACGGTGGCCAGGTCAATACCATGCTCTCGCGCCAGCCTGCGTGCCAGGGGCGAGGCGTTGCCCGCTCCTTCCGCGCCGGCTGGGCGAACACGCGCGGGCACTGGGGCCACCGGCGCGTTTGAGGCGGAGGGCGGAGCGGGAGCCGCCGGACGGTTCGGCGCCGCCTTCGCCTCCGGCAACACCTCACCGGCGGCGGCCACGATTCCGATGCGCGTGCCCACGGGCACGGTCTGTCCTTCCGGCACGTCGATACGCCGCAGCATGCCGGCAGCGAATGCCTCTATCTCGATCACCACTTTATCGGTTTCGATCTCGGCCACGGCCTCGCCCTTGCTCACCGCGTCGCCCTCGCGCTTGAGCCAGCGGACCACCTTCCCCTCCAGCATGTCGTAGCCCATCTTGGGCATGAAGATCTCGGTGGCCATTTTATGGCTTCCCGAAGGCGCCGGCAGCGGCAAGGTCGGCGCGCTCGGCGGCGCTATAGCCCAATTCGTCCATGAGCGCCTGCTGGTCCGCGTTGTAGGCGGGGGCCCTGCTGTAGGTGGGACTGAAGCCGGAGAGGGTGAAGGGCGTCCCGGTCATCGCCACCTGGCCGAAGGCCGGATGGTCATAGGTGGCCAGCATACCTCGCTCCTCCAACTCCTCGCGGTCGAGCGCCTCAGCCAGCGTGCGCACCGGGGCACAGGGCACGCGGCCGCGCAGGCGCGCGAGCCACTCGGCCGTGGTTGTCTCGCGGAAGCGCGCGGCCAGAATGGCCGAAACCTCCTGGCGATGCTCGCGCCGCGAAGCAAAACTGGCGAAGCGTGGATCCGCGGCAATCTCCGGCGACTCCATGGCCGCCAGCAGATCCTGGAAGAACTTCTCCTTGGCACAGGCGACCGCGAGATAGCCGTCGGCCGTCTGCATGAACTGGAACGGGATCAGGCTGGGGTGCGCCGACATGGGGAAGCGCTGGGCCTCGATGCCGGCGCTGAGATACCAGGCTGCTGGGTACGTCAACAGGCCCAGCGCCATGTCATAGAGCGAGGTGTCCACGTCACGCCCGCGTCCGGTGCGTTGGACATCAAAGAGAGCGATCATCAGCGCCAAGGCCGCGCCCAACCCGGCCGCGTAGTCGGCCAGGGAGAGGCCGCTTTTCACCGGCGGCCCATCCGGATCGCCGGTGAGCGAGGCCCAGCCGGCCTCGGCCTGCACCAGCGGATCGTAACCAGGGTGGCTGGCCCGCTCCCCATGCCGCCCATAGGCCGAGAGCGATGCGCAGACAATCGCCGGGTTGATCTGCCCCAGGGAGGAATATGTGAGGTCCATCCGCTCCGGCAAGTCGCCGCGCAGATTGTTGAACACGGCATGCGACCCGCGCACCAGCCGCTCCAGCACGGCCCGGCCACCTGTACTCTTGAGGTCCAGGGCCAGGCTGCGCTTGCCCCGATTGAAGGACTCGAAGAACAGGCTATCCGTGCCGCTCTGGCCGGGCGGCACGTATCGCGCGGTATCGCCGCCCATGCCGGGATCCTCGATCTTGATCACCTCGGCACCCATGTCCGCCAGGTAGAGCGTGGCATACGGTCCGGCGCCATACTGCTCGATCGCCACGATACGGACGCCCGCCAGGGGCGCCTGATCCGCTGCCACCCGCTACTCCCGCACCACGGCGCGCGCCGCTTCGGCAATGCGCGCGGCGCTGGGTACCGCGGCTTCCTCCAGCGGCGGGCTGAAGGCGATTGGATAATTCGGCATGCTGACGGCCCGAGGGATGCTGTTCTCCGGCAAGCCCTCCTGGGCCAGCAGGCTGATTAGCGTGGCGCCCCAACCGCCGGCATGCACCTGTTCCTCGGCAATCACCAGCCGGTCCGTGCGCAGGACACTCTCGCGGATGGTCTCCAGATCCAGTGGCGCCACCCACCGCAGGTCGATCACCTCCGCCTCGATCCCCTCGGCAGCAAGGATCTTCGCCGCCTCAAGCGCCCGCTCCACCATCAGCAGGGTAGCCACGATCGTCACGTCGCCGCCGGCACGCAGGATCGCCGCCTTGCCCACTTCCGGCAGTGGGGCGTGGAGGTCGACTGGCCCCTTTCTGGCGTACATGCCCTTATGCTCGATCACCAGTACCGGGTCATTGCAGCGGATTGCCGCCCGCAGCAGGCCATAGGCGGAGGCTGGGGAGCCGGCCGTGGCTACCAGCAAACCGGGCATCTGCTGGAACCAGGATTCGCCGGTGGCGGAATGCTGGGTGCCGAAATGTCCTGTTGCGCCGCCGATGGCGCGTACCACCAGGGGCACCGTGGCCTGGCCACCTGACATGAAGCGAAACTTGGGCAGTTCGTTGACCATGGCATCGCCGGCGCTGGGCAGAAAGTCGACGAACATGATTTCCACCACCGGGCGCATGCCGGTAACGGCCATGCCCAGCGCGGCCCCCACAAAACCGTTCTCGGAGATCGGCGTGTCGATCACGCGCGCCGGGCCGAACTCCTCCAGCAGACCCTCGCTGGTCTTGAACGAGCCCCCGGCGCCGCCTATATCCTCACCCAGGAACACGACGGCGGGATCGGCGCGCAGCTCATCCGCCAGTGCCGCGCGTATAGCGTCGCGGTAGGTCATCTCGGCGGCGACCTCAGTCGGCGTAGACATAGCGGCCTATCTCCTCCAGCACGGGCCACGGCGCGGCGGTAGCGCGCTCCACGGCGGCGTCGATCTCCTCCTGCACCGTCTGGCGCAGGGTTTCCTGCTCATCCTTGGCCATAATTCCCTCGGCGTCGAGCGCCTCACCCAGCCGAATGATCGGATCCCTGGCCTTCCAGGCATCCAGCTCCCCCGGCTTCCGGTATTTACCGGGGTCGGTGCGCGAGTGCCCGCTGTAGCGGTAGGTCTTGCATTCCAGCAGGGTTGGGCCTTCGCCCGCGCGGGCACGGGCGATCGCGGCGGTGGCCTGTTCGTGGACGG
>JANWHV010000204.1 GCA_025450255.1 Chloroflexota bacterium
ACTATTTGCTGGCGAACCTGATCGCCATAGGCGCGGGCACGATCTGGAATTATGTGGTCAACTCACGTCTTACCTGGAACCTGACCCACCTCGCCGCCCACCTGCCGCATCATCACCACGAGCATGTGGAGCATATCGAGAAAGCAGCGGTCGGCGCCCCGGACTGAACGATCGTCGCGATCCCGGCCTCTAGACCTGATCTTTACCCATAACCACCGCGGCCGGACAAACGAGCGAAACAACACGAAGAGCTGGGATCAGGCTGCCGTCGATGTATCGCCCGTTCCACACAGTCTAACAGCCGGCTCCGTTCGGCCGCGGCCGCTACCGCGCCGCGAAAGGGTGATCCGTGCCATGTCTCAGGGGCGGCTCCGGGCAGGCCGCCTGGTTGCCCGCCCGCCACGACGGCCCGCGTCATGGGCGCTGCCATGATTGGCGCGGAGCCAGTCGACCACTATCTCCGAGGGCATCGGCCGGCTGACATGGTAGCCCTGTATCGCGTCGCAACCCAACCCGACCAGCCAGTCCCACACTTCGCCCGTCTCCACACCCTCCGCCACGACCGTGCAGTCCAGCGCCCCGGCCAGACCCATCATAAAGGCCATGAGCGTGCTGTCGCGCGTGCTCGCCAGTTGCTGAATGAACGTGCGGTCGATCTTGATCTCCTGTACCGTTAGCCGCTGCAGGTGCGCCAACGACGAGTGCCCCGACCCAAAGTCGTCCATTGCCACGCGTACCCCCAGCGCGCCGAGCGCGGCAACCGCGCCGACCGCCTCGGCCGGCCGGGTCATCAGCATGCTTTCGGTGACCTCGACGGTGAGACAGGACGGATCGAGCCCGTGCCGGCGCAGCAGCGCCGCCACCAGGTCGGGGAATTGGGCGTCCTGCATGGTAAGCATCGCCACGTTGACGGCCACTCCCACCGGCAGGCCATCGTCGTGCCAGCGCCGGCATTGCGCCAGGGCCTCCTCCAACACCCACATGGTGAGCGGGGTGATCAGGCTCAACGTTTCGGCCAGAGGCACGAACTGCGCGGGCGGCAGCAGACCGAGCGCCGGATGTTGCCAGCGGACCAGGGCTTCCATGCGGTCAACGCGCCTGGTAGCGCAGGCCACGATCGGTTGGAAATGCAGGCGTAATTGGCCCGCGCCGATGGCATGGCGCAGTTCAGCCGCCAGCCCCAGCCGGCTGGGGCTGTGGCCGTCGCGTTCGGCTCGATATACCATGCAGCCGCCACCCTCAAGTTTTGCCTCGTACATGGCGATGTCGGCGAAGCGCAGCAGGGTCGCGGCATCGGTGGTCTGTATGGGCGCCAATCCGACGCCCACGCTCATATCCACGGCGACGGTCTGGCCCGCGACCGACAACGGCACGTCGAGAGCGGCGCGCAGCCGGTCCGCGACGCGTACGGCGCCGACCTCGTCGGTTTCGGGCAGCAGCACGGCAAACTCGTCCCCACCAAGCCGTGCCACGGAGTCCGCCGGGCGCAGCGCCGCGCGGACGCGTCCAGCCACCTCGCAGAGCAGATCGTCGCCGGCCTGATGGCCGAGCGTGTCGTTCACCTCCTTGAAGCGGTCGAGGTCGATCAGCAGCAGTGCCAGCGGCCGCTCCGGCGCCGCGGCGGCGAGCGCCCGCGTGAGTTGATGGTTGAAAAGGGCGCGATTGGGCAGGCCGGTGAGCACATCGTGCTGTGCCATGCGCGCCATGTCCTGCTCCAGGCGCTTCCGCTCGGCGATATCCTGGATCTGCGAGATGAAATATTCCGGCTGCCCCGCGCTGTCACGCACCAGAGACACGCTCAGTTGAATCCACACGGCATGGCCGCGCTTATGGATATAGCGTTTCTCCATCTGATAGGTGGCGATTTCGCCTGACAATACACGCTGCACATGCGCCACGTCGGCATCGAGGTCATCCGGGTGCGTGATGTCCTGGAACGTCAGGGCAAGCAATTCATCTTTGCTGTAACCCACAATCTCGCAAACCGCGCGGTTGACCCGGAGCCAGCGCCCGTCGGGCGCGATCAGCGCCAGACCGATTGGCGCGTTCTCTTCTACCTGCCGATAGCGCTCCTCGCTCGCATGCAGCCGCTCACGCTGGCGCTCCGCCGATCGGAAGAGATCCCCGTACTCCAGAGCAAGGGTAAGCTCGGTTGCGCCATGGCGGATCGCGTCGTGCGCCTCGTGAAATTGCCGCTCGTCTGGGCCGACGACCGCCAGAATGCCCCACGCCCGATCGGGCGTACCGAGGGGGATGAGCAGCACGGTTGGCGGCGCGCCCAGACCGGCGCCGGCATCGAGGAACTCGGCGGTAGGGAATGACTCGGGGCGCACCAACGCCGCGGAGCCTGGAAGTGCGCCTCGGTCGGCGTCGTAACAGCTTGCGATACGCAGGCGCCGCTCCGACCCGGCCGCCGCTCCATCCCACAGACCCAGGCAGGCCCATCGGGCCGCGGCGATCGCCAGCCAGCTCAAATCGGTCGCGTTGTGTGATTCCCGCTTGAGAAAGGCCCGGCTGATGCGGGCGGCCGCCCGCAGGGCGCGATCCTGGCGCAGCGAATCCGTCATGGACGTACGAAGGATCTGGACGCGCGCGCCATCCAGGAAGGTCTGGAGTCCTGGGGCCATGGTCAGTTCATCAGGGCGATCGAGGTGTTGTCGGGCGAGTCCGGCGTGTTCCAGCAATGCCACGATGGCCGCGAATGTCTCGGCGCTGCGGCTGCGAGCGCCTGCCTCTTGCCAGGCGCGATCCAGTGCCGCGACGGGGGGCGCGGGCCTACCGAGCACGGCCGCCTCCAGCGCCTCGGTCACGGCTCCGGCGCCCGGCCACAGGTGCGTGGGCGATGTGCCGGCGGCAAGCGGGAGCGGCGCAATTAATAGCTGAGCGAGGTGGCTGGCCAGCGCGTCGTGCCAACCCTGCCCCGCGGATAAATCCACCGGCACCGCGGGCGCCTGCTGGGCGCCCGGGCAACCGCAGGAGTGGCGTTGGATGAGCGCCGTGGGCACGACCATGGGATCGGCGGGGACAGCCTGGCCGTCGATGGCCGCCAGCAGGAGCTCCGCGGCCGCCTCCCCCAGGGCGTCGAAGCGCTGGCGTATGCTGGTGAGCGCGGGCACGGCCTGCTGCGCCACATCCATGTCGTCGAAGCCGACGATCGCGAGGTCTTCCGGCACCCGGCGCCCTGCTGCTTGCACCACGTCCATGAGCGCCAGCGCGTTGCGGTCGGTGGCGACGAAAATGGCGGTACACGGCGTTCCCGCCGCGAGGAGCGCGGCCGCCGCCGTACGCCCACCCGACTCCAGATTGTCCGGCGCGAAAAAGCACAGGGCAGGGTCGGGCGTGATGCCGTGTGCCATGAGCGCGGCGCCATAGCCTTCGTAGCGCCGGCGGATATCCTCCTGGCGGATGCAGCCCGCGAAGCCGATGCGCCGATGACCATGCTCGATGAGATGACGCACGGCATCGACGGCGCCGCCATGGTTATCGGGCAAGACCGCGGGCATGGCCGGATCGGCGTTGGGCATGCTCACCGTGACGATCGGCTTCCCCGATGCCGCGACCAGGCGCAGGTCCTGGGGCGACAGGGCGTCGACGACCACGATGAAGCCGTCGGCGTGCTCCCAGGCAAGCGGGACATAGGGGGCTGGTCGCGGCTGCCCCGTGTCCTCCGGCCAGGGCAGTGACGTCTGGACACCAATGACCCGCGCGCCGTAGCGCCGCGCCGCGGCGGCCGCGCCCGCCATCATATCCCCATAGTAGAAGCCGCCGGCCAGTGGAGACAGCATGCAGATCGTACGCGGGCGTGGCGCCGCCGGCTGCTCCCTCATCGCTGTCCCCCCACGCGTCGCGGCACGTTTTCGGGCGTCTTCTCGGACCGCTTCCGATCTCCCTGGCGACCGGCGGAATACGCGCGCCGCTGGCGGAACGGCCCTTGCCCGTCCTGTTCCACCTAACCGCTCGTCCAGGCGCCGGCCAATACCCGCCGGCCGCCGAGGTTGCTGGATCGCCGCGATACTCAGCCGGATCCCCCATTAGCCGCCCGAGTATCGCGGTATACCAGCGCGCATTCGGCAAGTAGCATAGAACACGCCGCGCGGTCGGCCTATAGGCCATTCGGGAACGGTCATGCCCGGTCGCGCGACGTGGTCTGGTACGCGTGGCTACAGCGCGAGCTGCCGCCGTACGCCGGCGAGCTTCACGCACACCACGAAGACCTGCATAGCACGGTCAATATCGTCCAATGACGGGAAGCTCGGCGCGATTCGGATGTTCCTGTTCTCGGGGTCCTTGCCATGCGGCCATGTGGAGCCCGCCGGTGTCAACAACACGCCCGCCCGCGCCGCCAGATCGATCACCTCGGCGGCCAGACCCGGCAGGGTATTGAACGATATGAAATAGCCACCCTGGGGCTCCGTCCAGTCGCCCATGCCCGTTCCTGCCAAGCCCTCGCGCAGGCGCCCGAGTACGGCGTCGAAGCGCGGCTTGAGCAACTCGGCGTGCTTCCGCATGTGGGCCTTGAGCGCATCGAGGTCCGGCAGGAGCTTGAGATGACGCAACTGGTTCACCTTGTCCGGCCCGATGGTGGCACACGAAAGGTGCTTGCGGAAGGCTGTGAGGTTCTGCTCGGAAGCGCCCATGTAGGCGATACCGGCGCCGGCGAAGGTGATCTTGGCGGTCGAGCCGAAGGTGATCATGCTGTTTTCGGTGCCGTAGCGGCGGCAGGCCTCCATCAGGCTCGCCAGCTCGGGTGCGTCGTCCACCAGGGCGTGCAGCGCGTAGGCGTTATCCCACATCACGAGGAAATCGGGGGCCGCGATCGTGCCGAGTGCCGCGAAACGCTCCACCGTGGCATCACTGTAGACGTGCCCGGTGGGATTTGAGAAGCGGGGGACACACCAGATGCCTTTAATCGCGCTGTCCGCGGCGACCAGCTTCTCGACCGCATCCATGTCCGGCCCATCCGGCGCCAGCGGCACCGGAAGCATGGTGATGCCCAGATGCCGGCAGATCGTGAAGTGGCGATCGTAGCCCGGCACCAGGCAGATAAACTTCGTCTCGCCTTGCCGCGACCAGGCATCCTCGGGCCTCTTCAGGCCAAAGAAATGCGCGAACGTCAAAACCTGGTGCATCAACGTCAAGCTGCTGGCGCCGCCAATGAGCGTCTCTTCCGGCTTCACGCCGAGCACCCGCGCGTAGAGCGTCTTCAACTCGGGCAACCCATCCAGACCGCCATAATTGCGCGTGTCGACGCCGCTGGGGGTCTGATAATTCCCCGCCAACACGCCGTCGAGGGCGTCGGCGAGGGCGAGCTGGCTGCTTGACGGTTTGCCGCGCGTGAGGTCCAGGCTCAACTTCGCGTCCTGGAAGGCGCGGTACTGGCCGGCGAGATCCAGCTCCCATTGCCGGAGTTGTTCGCGGGATGCGCGATCAAGCTGCATGGTGCTCCTTCGATTCGGCGGTGATGATCCCGTCCAACTCTTCCATCACCGCGTCAAAGTCGTATGATTGACCGGTGTCCAATTGCCGCAGGCCCTCTTTGATAGCCGCAATTTGCCAGGCGTTCCGCTGCACAAACTCCGCGATGGCGCGCGCCGCGAGGTGGGCTTGAGGGCGGTCCATCTCGCGTGCCAGCCGGGAAAGTGCGTCCTTCGTCGCCGTGTCGAGGCGCACATTCATAATCGTTGTCGTCATGATTTCCTCCATGTCACGCTACCAACACTAGGGAAAGTATACGTTGTGGTGTATCGCGAGGCGCAACCCTGGTGGGCATGATGGCCTATACTGGAGACGAAATCACATCCTCCTTGAACGCTTTGCGCTGCCATTGAAAGAGACACGCATGACCCCCGATCAGTTCCGCGCGGCCGGCCATCAGCTTGTCGACTGGATCGCGGATTACCAGGCCACGGTCGCGGCGCGGCCGGTGATGGCCCGCACCGCTCCTGGCGAGGTGCGGGCGCAACTTCCCGCCCAGGCGCCCGAAGCGCCCGAGGGGTTCGATGCCATAGTCCGCGACCTGGACGGCATCATCCTGCCCGCACTGTCACACTGGCAACACCCCAACTTCTTCGGGTACTTTCCCGCCAATGGGCTACCGGCGAGCGTATTGGGCGACATGGTCAGCACCGGCCTGGGCGCCGTGGGACTCTCCTGGCAATCGAGCCCAGCCCTGACCGAACTGGAGGAGGTCGTCACGGACTGGATGCGCCAGATGCTGGGCCTCTCCGCTGCCTGGAGCGGCGTGATCCAGGACACGGCCTCCACGTCGTCGCTGATCGCCCTCCTCTGCGCCCGCGAACGAGCGACCGATTACGCGCTGATCCGCGGTGGCTTGCAGGCGGAGGAGCGACCGCTGGTGGTCTACACGTCCGCGCACAGCCATAGCTCGGTAGAGAAGGCGGCGCTGCTGACGGGCTTTGGCCGCGCGAATGTCCGCGTCGTGCCGCACGATGGCGACTATGCCATGCGCGCGGACGTGCTGGATGCCTGTATTCGGCGCGATGTCGCGGCGGGGCTGCGGCCGTGCGCGGTCGTGGCGACGGTGGGGACCACGACATCCACCGCGCTCGATCCGGTCGAAGCCGTGGCGAGCGTGGCGCGTGAGCATGACATCTGGCTGCACGTCGACGCGGCGATGGCAGGCGCCGCGGCAGTGGTTCCGGAGTTGCGCTCGCTCGTGAACGGCGGTCTCGAACGGGTCGACAGTTGGTGCTTCGACCCGCACAAGTGGTTGCTCACCAACTTCGACT
>JANWHV010000205.1 GCA_025450255.1 Chloroflexota bacterium
CGTCTTCAAGTGGAATACCACCGTCGACGGATCTGGGGCGGTAACGCCTGAAATGGCGACAAAGTCGCTCACGGCGCCCTGGTTGAGCTTGAAGAGCCGATCCCAGGTGTATTTCACCGCCGCCGCGTCCACCGTGCTGCCGTCATGGAATTTTACGCCCGAGCGCAGCTTGAAGGTCCAGGTCTTACCATCCTTGGACTCGGTCCAGGATGTCGCCAGGTCCGGCACGATCTTGGCGCTCTTGACGCCGACGGCCCGCACAAGACCATCGTAGACGTTGCCGAGCTCGATCGCGGCGCCGGTATCGTAGTCAATTTGCGGATCGAGCGTGACGGGCTCGTACCCAATGTCGATGACCAGGGGCGGATTCGCCGCCAAACCGCGTGAGGCGGCGAGGGTGTGCGACGGCATAACGGCAAGACATGTCGAGGCAATAATAGCGAATGCGCTAAGGGAAGATGCCTTCACTCGTGACTCCTCCGATCAGGTAACTTTAGAAACCGCGCCGATGAGCGATTGCATCCTGCGACGGCGGCGGATCGGGCGTTCAGGAAATCCGCTCAGGCTGCGTGAGCTTCGTGTCCCGCGCCGGTACAGGTCGCGATGAATGATCCTGCCTCCTTTCCCTCGGCAATGTCTCCTGATGTACCAGGGCGTGGGCGTGAACCGCGGTCCACGCCGACATGCCGTTCGTCGTATCCGTCGACGAAATATCCTGATGCGGCAGCGCACGATGAACGCGAATTCAACCCTGGCCCATCGTGGTGCGCGTAAGCGGTTCCACGGCACGGGTGCATCAACCTTAAGGCGCTGCCGCCTCCGGTGTCAAGCGAAACCCCTCTCTACTGTAAACGTTTCCACCTTTGCCGATGGCGGCAGCGCCGCGCATGCTATACTCGTGGCATCCTCGGCAGTCGAGCGCGGATTTTCACGCCAATTCCCTACCTGGAGTATCGCCGATGACGCACGCCGGTAATTCTGCCTTCACGTGGCGCGACCTCCCCGCGGTTGGCGCCAGGGTCGAGCACCCGCGGCTCCGCCAGCCAATCAGCTTTATCATCGACGACCCGATGCCGGGCTATAACCCCGCCTACTTCCACAGTGGCTTCCGCAATGGACCTGAGCGCATCCCCGCCTCGATGGTAGACGATTTTGCCGACCTCCTGGAGCGGACAGGCATGAGAGGCAAGTTCAGCATCGTGCCCCATCCGTTCGGATTCGGTCGCGTCGATCGCGAGGTGCGGGGCGTGAGTGACGCGGATCGTAGGTACTTCCTCGACGTGGTGCGTACGCGCGTCGCGCCGTTCCTCGATATCACGCCCGAGGCGCTGACGCACTGGAACGCGCTGGATCTCAAGACCGGGCAACTGTTGCCCTATTGGGAGCACGTGTGGAGCAGGAGCCAAACGACGGAGACACTTATTCCGTACCTGGCGCTCGGGCTGGAGATCCTGAATAACGTCAATATCCCCTGCAGCGGCCACACCTCGCCGTGGGACTTTGGCGATGGCGTGGAGGACCAGTACGCGGCGGCGATCCTCGAGGCGCAACGGCAGGTCAACGGCCGCACTCTTACCTGGTATTTCCTGCAACTGCACGGCACGGCGTTGTTCGTGCCGCCACAACTATCTGTCTTCAATCCAGCGGCGGCGGAGGCCGTCGTCAGCGTTATCGTGTGCGACAGCCACGATTTTGGCGCCGGCCTCTGGCGCGGAGCGCCGCCGGATCTGGACATGCTGATCAGCGAGGACGGGCAGTCCGGGCGACTGGTGGAGACGCTGCGCGGCGGTGGCTCGACCGCCTTCCACAGTCATTGGCAGACCATGTTCAGCCAGGGTTCCTACGCCGGCATGAAGGCGCTTGAGGTCATCGTCCGGCGCCTGGAGGAACATTTCGGCAAGACCATCGCCTGGATAGGCTGCGAAGACCTGGCGCGCTATACGGCCGCGACCGCCGCGGTGCGCGTAGCCGCCGAAGCGGACGACCAACTGCAACTTTCCACGCCGTTTGCCTGCGCTCAATTCACCTTGAGCATCGCGCTCCAGAGCCCTGTTCGCGCGGTTCATATCGACGGGCAGCCGCTGGCCCGCGCCGCGAGCCGCGACGCGTTCCAGGAAAACACCTACCTGGTCGAAGGCGACCGGCTGTATACGTGCTGGCCGCTAGCAGGCGAGCAAACGCTCCGGTTCGAGCCCGCGTAGCACTACTTCGCCGCATCTTTCGCGGCATGGTATGCTCGCCAGCCGCCGTGTGAGGTAATATTCACCAACTCTTCGGGCTTGGCGCGATCGATCTCCAGGATCATGGCATGCACAATCTGGCCGTCGTCGAGGGTGATGGTGCCGGCGCGCAGTTCCGGCGGCTCGCTGGGCAGCAGCGAGTCAAACCAGGCGCTGTCCTCCAGCTCGTACAGCTCGCCGGCGATCGAGGCGCCGCCCGACTCCACGGGCACCAGTCCCGGAAAGCGATCGCCAACCGAATAGAAGTGATAGTTTGGCGCCGTCCTCGCCGGTCCAATCAGCGGCGCGCCCTTGATGTTGCCGTGGTCGGCGCCGCCCGCCATCGCCGTGCCGTTCAAAAATACTTTCATCCGACACTCCGTAAACTGCACCGCCTGATGCTTGTCAGGGCAGTGCGCTCAGTCTGTGTGCAGCCGACGCGCAATGCCGGCTTTTGTCCGACCCTCCGACGTCAGTCGCCGCGCTCGCCGCGCAGGTGCTCAAGCTCGGCCTTGAGCGCGCGCATTTCAGCCTGTCCACTGGACAGGCGCTCCTCAAGCTCTCTATTCCGCGTGGCCAGGTAGCCGTTCCGTTCCGCCAATTCACGAATTCGTACTATCAATGTAACCCGTTTTCCGTTGCAAAATGGCTCATGCGCGCACGGGATTCGGGCCCCTTCTCACACGGTTACCCGCGTTTCTCTAGGATTTCGCACGCAGCGCCGCGAGCACGCGCTCCGGCGTGATCGGCTGGCTACTGACCCATACGCCAACGGCGTCATATACCGCGGCGGCCACGACGGCGGTGAACGGCACGAGCGGCATCTCGGCGACGCCGCGCGCGCCAAATGGACCGTTGGGATCCGCGAGCTCGAGCAGCACCGGCTTGACGTCGATCGGCATGTCAAGGCTGGTAGGCAGGAGATAGCTGCTGAAATGCGGCGTCAGGATGGCGCCATCTCGCATCTGGAAGTTTTCCGTGAGCGCGTAACCCACGGCCTGAGCGATACAGCCCTCGATCTGACCCTCGACCTGCTGCCGATTAATCGCCTTGCCCACGTCGTGTACGCTGATCACCCGCAGCACCTGGACCTGGCCGGTCAAGGTGTTGACCTCAACCTCGACTGCCTGCGAGACGTACCCATAGGCATAGTTTGGGCGGCCGGCGAAGGTAACGTCGTCAATGGCGGTGGTGGCGGGCGGGCGGTATTGCACGGTCGCCTTTTGCGGGCCTTCCCAGGCTGCCATGGCCTGCGTTGCCGCGTCCTTTACGGCGCGTCCGGCCATCAAGGTCAGGCGCGAGGCGGAGGCGCTGCCGGCATCCGGCGTCACGCTGCTGTCGTCGCCGATCAACTCCACCAGATCCATGGGCACCTTGAGCGTCTCGGCGACGATCTGGCGAAGGATAAGGTGCGTGCCCTGGCCGACGTCGGCCGCGCCGACCCGCACCACCACGCGCTCAACTCGAGTTCGGCCTATCACCTCCACCGTAGCCGTAGCCTGTTCCGGGAAGCCAAAGGAATAGCCGATGTTCTTGATGCCGCAAGCTATGGCGACACCCCGGCGCAGGTGCGGCGCCGTCTGCCGTTTGGGCCTGCCATAGCCGAGGTGTTCGCGCGCCTCCTCGACGCAGCGTTCCAGCACCGGCAGCGCGCTGACCCCCGGCGGTAACGGCTCCAGGGTCGGCTCGATGCTGCCCTCGCGATAGATGTTGCGACGCCGCAGATCAACCGGGTCCATGCCCAGGACGCCCGCCAGCCGCGTAACCATGCTCTCGGCGGCGAATTGCGCCTGCGGCGCGCCGAAACCGCGGAATGCGCCGCACGGGATGTTGTTCGTGTACACGACATAGCCGTCGGCGGCGATGTTTGGGATTTCATAGCTGCCGGTAGAGAACAGGGTGGCGCTCTTCATCACTTCGACGCTGGTCGAGGCATACGCGCCGCCATCGCCGACCAGCTCCGTCTCAGCGGCGACGATACGGCCATCGCGCATGGCGCCCCAACGCGTGCGAATGCTGAACGGATGGCGCTTATGATGGCCGGCGATCGATTCCTCCCGGCTCCAGAGCATGGCGACGGGGCGGCGCAGCTTCCAGGCCGCGAGCGCCAGCAGATGCTGAATGGACAGATCCTCGCGCCCGCCAAAAGCGCCGCCGATCGCGGCGTAGCGAATCACCACCTGATCTTCCGGCAGCCGGAGCATGGCGGCTATCTGGCGGCGATCCTCGTGCAGCCACTGCCCAGCCGTCTCCACCACCACGCGATCGTGGTCGTCTATGTAGGCGATACCGGCCTCGGGTTGCAGATACGCATGCTCCTGCCAGGTCGTTTCGAACTCGCCTTCAAGCACCACGTCCGCCTCGGCGAGTGCCCGCGCGACATCGCCCTTGCGCAGCCGCAGATGACCGAGGACGTTTGTACCGCGCGTGGCGTGTACCAGGGACGCGTCCGGCTCCATTGCCCGGCGGGGATCCGTGATGGCCGGCAAATCCTCATAGCGAACCGCAACAAGGGCCGCGGCGGCAATGGCGGCCTCCGCGGTCGCCGCGGCGACCAGCGCCACCTTGTCGCCCGTGAAGCGCACCTTATCGCCACACAGCACCGGCTGATCGTGGTCTATCAGCCCAAAGGCGTTAAACGGTACATCGTCTGCCGTGAACACGGCGATGACACCTGGAACGGCGAGCGCCGCGGCAGTGTCGATACCGAGAATCCTGGCATGTGGCCGGTGCGCGAACACGGCCTTCAACCGCGGCATCTCCGGCCGGATCAAGTCGCCCGGATACTGGGCGGCGCCGGTTACTTTCCCCAGTGCATCCGGCCGGGGCAGCGAGGCGCCGATCAAGCTCAACTGGCCGCACCGGCCGCGTCCAGCACGGCATCCAGGATCTTTTTGTAGCCGGTGCAACGACAAATGTTGCCGCTCAGCGCCACTTGCGCCTGATCGCGGGTTGGTTGCGGGTGCTCGCCCAGCAGCTTCGCGCCGGCCATCAACATGCCGGGAATGCAGTAGCCACACTGCACCGCGCCGCAATCAATAAACGATTGCTGCAGCGGATGCAGCGCATCGCCATTCGCCAGTCCCTCAATGGTAGTCAGACGCGCATTGTGGGCCTGTACGGCAGGTGAGAGGCACGACATCGCCGCCTGCCCGTTCAGCCACACGGTGCAGGCGCCGCACTCGCCTTCCGCGCACCCTTCCTTGGTCCCAGTCAATCCGGCGTCGTCGCGCAGCAATTCGAGCATGGTCTTGTGCTGGACATTTTCAAACCGGTAGTCGCGCCCGTTAATTCGTGCGTGAACCACCCCCGCGTACTCCGGCCCCACGCCGGCGCATGCGCCTGTATCGAGTAGCACGTCCGCCGCGCCCAGGCCGTCCTCAAC
>JANWHV010000206.1 GCA_025450255.1 Chloroflexota bacterium
CGAACAGCAACTGGGCGGGGGTAAACGCGGCATGGCGGCGTTTGATGGACGGCAGCGCCGCGTAGAAGAGCGCCTGCAGGGTGTTGTGGTGCGTATTGTTGTGATCGGAGTGAAAGCTGCCGCGCCAGTGCGTGATCACGACATCGGGCCGGATCTCGCGAATGACATCCACGATCGCATAGGCCACCTCGTCGTTTCGCGGCAGACCCGCATCAGGGTAGGGCAGGAAGCGCGCCTCGCCGCCCAAAACTTTCGCGGCGCGGCGCGCCTCGTCGATCTTCTGTTTGGCATACTCTTCTCCCGAGAGCCGCGGGTGCCCCATCTCGCCGGCCGTGAGGTGCAGCAGGACGGCGCGCGCCCCCGCCGCCGTGTATTTCGCGATTGCCGCGCCGGCGCTGAATTCCATATCCGCGGCATGGCCGCCGATAGCAAGCACGCGTTCAACCTTAGGCATGGCCAGAGTCTCCTTTCATTCTTGGCGGCGCGGCGGCGCCCAGGCAGTTAACCCTTCAGGCCACTGGAAGCGAAGGTCGAGATGATCTGCCGTTGCATGGCCAGGTAAAGAACCACCACCGGAGCCGCCGCGACCAGGGCAACGGCGAGGATCTGCGTGTAGTTGGTGAAATACGAGCCCTGAAACTGCACGATTCCCAGGGGCACGGTCATCATGTCGGGGCTTTGCGCCACGATCAGCGGCCAGAGAAAATTGTTCCAGCTTGCCAGGAAGGTGAGAACGGCCAGCGCCGCGAGCGCCGAACGGGAGAGCGGCAGCACGATCCTCAGGAAAAGCTGTATTTCATTGCAGCCGTCCAACCGGGCAGCCTCGAGCAGCGCGTCCGGCAGCTTGCCGATAAACTGGCGCATCAGGAAAATGCCGAAGCCGCTGACCGCGCCGGGGACGATCAGGCCGGCGTATGAATTGAGCCACCCTAGCTGGCGGGCAAGCACGAATAAGGGAATCATGATTGCCTGGAAGGGCACCATCAGGGCGATCAGCACCACCACGAACAGGATACGCTGCCCCGGAAAGCGGAACTTCGCGAAACCATAACCGGCCAGCGCCGAACTGACGAGCGTGGTAAGCGTAACGGCCAGGCCCACCACCGTGCTGTTGAAGAAGTAACGGCCAAACGGGGCGGCGCCCAGGGCCTGCGAGAAGTTCTCCGGGTGAAGGTTGGCGGGGAACCATTGCACCGGCGTGGCAAAAATCGCTTCATTCGTGGAGAGCGATGAAATCACCGTCCAGTACAGAGGAACGGCCACCACGACTCCCACCACCGCCAGCGCGAAATGCACCAATACGGACCGCGCCACACCCGGCCGCCTGCCAGTCTCCAGGGTACTCATCTCAACTATCTCCTGACCGCAGGACGCTGAACTGGATGGAGGCCAGCACAAGCGAGACCGCGAGCAAGATAAACGACATAGCCGATGCCTTGCCGATGCTCAGAAAGCTGAAGGCAGTGTCATATATCAATTCGGAGAGCGTTCTGGTAGCGTCGCCGGGGCCGCCCTTGGTCAACAGGTAGGGCTGGATAAACAGGGTGAGCGCGTTCGAGGTGGCGATGACCACCACGAAGAGCAAGGCGGGCCGGACGAGCGGCAAGGTGATATGCCAGATCAAGGCCGGCGTGCCGGCGCCGTCGATGCGGGCCGCTTCGTAGTAGTCCTGCGGGATCTCGCGAATGCCCGCCAGGAGTATGACCGCGTAATAGCCCAGATTGGTCCAGATCGTCATGATCATCAAGGCCGGGAGCGCCCAGCTTTGGTCGGTCAGCCAGCCTATATTCAGGCCAAAGACGTTATTGATGACGCCGTTGCCCTGGTAGAGAACACCCCACACCAGGCTGGTCGCCACGATCGGCAGCACCGCCGGCAGAAAGAGCAGCGGCTGATACCAGGCGGTACCGCGCGCGCCGGCATTGAAGAGCAGCGCGACGCCGACCGCCAGAAGGCAGGAAGGAACGGCGGTGCCGAGGGCGAACTCCAGGGTGATCGTGAGCGCCGAGCGGAATTGCAGATCGGTGCCCAGCTCGGTGTAGTTCTGAGCCCCTTGCAATTGCGGGCTGCCAAGGAGCTCCCAGTTGGTGAAACTGAGGTAGAGGGCGCTGCCCATGGGGTAGATGACGAAGATCAGCAGCGGGATGATGCCGGGCAGAACGAAGAGCAGGCCGAAGAGGGCGCGCCGCTGTTGCAGCGTCAGTCCCGCGCCTCTCCGCCGCTCGCCTTGCATGCCCTACCCCTTTCTCAAGACCAGCGCCGGCCTGGCGGCGAAACCGCCGGCGCGGCCGCCGCATGGCGGGAAGGAGCCCCTCGCCTCAGGCACCCCTTCCCGCCATGCCACCCGCGGCCTACTGCATGAGCGGCTGGGCCTCCTGTTGCGCCTGGTTAAGAGACGCTTGCGGACTCTGACCGTTCAAGACCGAACGCTCGATTGCCCGCTCGACGATATTCGCAAGCTGATTGTATTGGGTCACAGGCGGCAGGAAGGACCCTTCCGCGAAGCTATCGTGGAACACGCTCCACTTTTTCAGCGTCTGCGTCAGCGCCGGGCTCAAGGGTGACTTGTCGCCCAGCCAGATGCCGGCGCCCGAGAAATACGCGTTGCCGTGATCGGCGAGGAAGCGGGCGAATTGCCAGGCGGCCGCCTGATGCTGGGACGCCTTGGTCACGAACAGGCCGAAGCCGTACATGTCGGAGCCGATTTTCAGTTTGGTGTTGAAGCGCGGCTCCGGCCCCACGTTATACGACGCATACACTTTCGGGTAGGTTTGCTGGAGGATGCTGGTCAGCCATGAGCCGCCCACGTTGATCATCGACGCCGTGCCGTTGCCGAAGAGAACGGTGTTATCGGTGGCGGCGGTCGGCCCCAGCGAAGGGTCGTTGATCTTGGCGACATGGACCATGTCCGACCAGGTCTGCAGCGCCTTGATCGCGGAGGGGCTGTTCAGCATCGCCTTCTTGCCGTCCTCGCTGAACAGGCCGCCGCCCGCCTGCCGGGCCATGGAATCGAGGGTCAGGGTATCGCGGATCACGTTATAGAGCGGCAGAGAGAGACCTTCCTGCACCACCTTGCCGTTCTTCCGTATGGTCAGCTTGGCGCCCAGGCGCGTCACGTCCGCCCAGGTCTTGGGGAAGTCCTTGACCGGATCCAGGCCCGCGGCCTTGAACTGCGCGCCGTTCACCCAGAAGGCGAAGTTTGATACCTCATGCGGCACGCCGTAGACGGTGTTGCCGAACGTGTAGCCGCCAATCACCGACGGCAGGTAACGATCGGTGAACGCCTTCTGATTCGCCACGCCGAACGCCTTGAAATCGACGGACGCTATCAGGCCGCGCTGCACCAGGGCCGGCGCGAACGAGCGGAAATAGTTGAAGATATCCGGCCCCGCGCCGCCGGCCAGGGCGGTGGTGAGCTTGGTTGGCAGGCTGTTGAAGTCGACGACCACATAATTGATCTTGATGCCTGGGTTTTTGGCCTCAAATTGGCTGATTAGCTGTCTCTCGACTTTTTGCGCGGGCGCGTTGACGTGCGTCCAGTAGGTCACGGTGGTCTGATCGGCGGCGGCAACGCGAGACTGCGCGGCGCCCCCGAACACCACCGTGGCGAGTGACAGGAGAGTAACCGCGGTCAGGCTCCGGCGAATACGCATTGTGTAGTCTCCTTGCTCTGGTAATGACAACACAGGGACCAATTCATGTCGCTGCCGCCCTCACCCCCTCTCCGCGCGATCGGCAGCCGCGCGTGTCACGGTGAACGAACGCGCCACATGGAATCCGGCGCTGGCGTAGAGATGCCCGGCCGGGTCATCCAGGCCGGTCCAGAGAAACCATGCATTCTGCAGTCCGTTGGCATGCATGCGGTCGAGGCAGTAATACAGCAAAACCCTGCCCAGTCCAATACGGCGCGACTCCGGATGAACGCCAAAGGGGCCGAAGCGCTCAGCCACCCGATCGTAGCCGCCGTACAGGCAGAACCCCACAATCTCCGCGCCGCGTGAGGCGACCAGAACCCGCTCGCGCGGGACACCGCGCAAGAGCGCGTCACGGATTGCCCGTGCCCAGTCGGCTGAGAAGTGGCGGCTGTTGAAATCAAGCACCCCGGCGATCTGGTCGTCGCGCAGCGTGCCAAACACGTACCCCTCACTCTCTCGACGGCGCCGTACGTCGTGGACGGAATCGGGAATGTGGAAGTCAAGCAGGCTAGCGGTCATGGACACCGGTGTCTCGATCGTTGCAAAGTGGTTGTTTTGCAAGAGCCGCAGCGCGGTGGGATAGCGATCGGCATCCACGCCTGGCCAAAAATAGTTCGGCGCGTAAGGGGAGACGCTAACCCACCGGCGCCCCCTTCCCGCGATGTGCGCCATGCCGCGATCGAGCAATGCCTGGCCAATCCCCTGCCGGCGAAAAGCGGCGTCGACGAAGAAAACGGTAATCCAGCCGTCGTCGGGATCGTTATCCATGCCTTGCATGGGCGTTTGCCGCGTCATGGCGAGCAGAAAGCCCGTCACCGCGCCCTCGTGCTCCGCCACCAGGAAGCCATCGGCATCGAAATTCACGTCGAGCAGCACCTGTGCCGCGAATCGATCGGGCGTGATGGGGTCGGCCGGAAGACAGCGGTTCCAGAGAGCGACCACGGCCGCCTCGTCACCGGCCCGGTAGCCTCGAATCGAAAAACGCCCCATCGCCTCCCCCTCGATATCTCCCGGCACGGGCAGCCCGGCCAAACGCTCGCGGACCCCGGCAACGCACCGCGCCGGCAAAGGCGCGCTGCCCTCGGCCGCGGGATCCGCGGTCGGGTCTGGCCGCGAAGCCACGCAGCCTGTCTAGACGGCTTCAAGAATGGTCGGAGTATAGCACTGGGTTTTGCGGCTTGTCAATCACGTCGAATAGTTCGTGGTGAAAGCGTTCCCGCCGGCGGATGGGATATGTTTACCGGCTGTCCGCAGCCGGGCGGATGTGCGTGTTTCTCCTGATGATGGCTGCTGGGCAAGAGATGCACGAGACTACGTTCCAGGAACCGAGGCGTGTGGTTGACAGAGCCGTAACGCTTGAGTAAACTCGAACCAATCGGCCAGGGATGTCTAGACAACGATACGGCTCAGAAGAACGAGGTGGGACCGTTGGGCGGGGACTATGGTCCCCGCCGAAGCAGGGAGCGCGGTTTGGGCGTGGATCGTGAGACAGGTCGAAGATTCCCAGAGACGCCGCGACCCAGACCGAGCTTCCGTACAATGGAACCGATGCCATGCCGGGGCGGGTATACCATGTGGGCGGACCACGCCTGCCGTCCACGCCGTGAGTTGATGGGAAGCGCAGCCGTGGCCTCCATGCTCGACAAGCAAACCGAAGTGCCGATGTATCAGCAACTGCAAATGCTGATTCGTATGAACATTGCCTCCGGTACCTGGAAGCCAGGGGAGGCGATACCATCGGAGCAGGTGCTCAGCCGCCAGTTCGGCATCGCGCGCATGACCGTGCGCCAGGCCCTCGAAGCGCCCATCCGTGAAGGCTTGCTGCGGCGAGAACGCGGGCGCGGCACCTTCGTCGCCCATGCCATGGTCGAACGCGAGCTCAGCCGCCTGCGCGGCTTCAGCGAGGACATGCGCGCCCGGAGCATGGTGCCTTCGGCGCGGCTGCTGGCGCGGGAGGTCATTCCCGCCCCGGCGGAAGTGAGCGATCACCTGCGCCTGGGGCCGCGTGAGGCGGTCATCTACATGCGGCGCCTGCGCCTGGCGGACGCGCTGCCCATGGCCCTGGAGACCTCCTACTTCACGTATGAGCTGTTCCGGGGCATCCTGGACGCGGAGCTGGAATCCAGCTCGCTCTACGAGTTCATGGAAACCAGGGTCGGCC
Source organism: Chloroflexota bacterium (assembly GCA_025450255.1). The sequence continues at coordinate 5,857 of JANWHV010000206.1, forward strand.
TGAACCTCTCGCACGCGTCGCAGGAACTGGAGGCCGCGCTTCCCACCGCCGGCGACGCGCAACTGCTGCAACAATCACGGCGCGAGCCTACCCTGGTGATAAGCCAGACCACCTACGTGAGCCTTGACGGCACGGACGTGCCGGCCATCTTTGGGCACACCATCTACCGCGCCGACCGCTATCGCTTTCGCCTCGAAGTGCCCCGCTAGCACGGGCACAAACGTAGATTTCAGAGGTATGTATTACCGTGTTTCGGCGTGGACCGCGGTCCGTGCCCCTGGCGTTTCGACGTGCCCCGCCAGGGCGCTATCCTTGTACCTGTGTGGCGATGGCTGAAGATTGAGCGCGGCGAGGGCACTCGGCTCGCCCTATTGACCCTGTACTCCGCGGCGGCGGTCGGCGGCATCTGGGCAGTCGGTTTCGCCGTGGGCGAGTCGCTCTTCCTCAGTGCCCTGCCCGCGTCCTTGACCCCTTTCATGTTCATCTTTCCCGCCATCTCCAACATCGTGTTCTTGCTGCTCTACGGCGCGATTCTGGCGCGCGTCCGGCTGCGGAGCGTGGTCCTGGGCTCGACGGCGGCGCTGGCGCTCGCGGTCCTGATATTCCGCGCCCTGCTGGCCGGCCCAATCGGCCACACGTTCCCGGTGCTGGCGGCGCTGTACCTGCTGGTGGATATTTCGGCGGTGCTGGGCGGCATCCAGTTCTGGACCTACGCCGCTCAAGTCTTCAACGCGCGCCAGGCACGGCGGCTCTTCAGCCGAATCGCCGCCGGCGGCGCCCTGGCCAACGTGCTCGCCGGGCTCTCCATGGCGGTGTTGGTCCGGCATATCGGCATTGAGAACCTGCTCTACATCGTGGCGGCCTCGCTCATCGTGTGCGCCGGCTGCGCCATAAAACTTGATCCCATGCTGCCCGTGGCGCCGGCCGCGTGGACCGGCGTGCCGCGCCCCAGTCAATCGCTCCAAGCGGAGGCCCAGGCGGTCTGGCGGGTAGGGTTGCTCAAGGCGGTGGCGGCGCTCACAATCCTGACGGCCTTGCTGGTAAGCCTCTGTTACTACCAGTTCTACCTGGCGCTGCAAGTACACTTCGCCGGCCAGGGCCGCTCGATGGTCGTCTTCCTCGGCGCCTTGATAGTGCAGTTCGCGATCGCCGGCCGCGTGATCCGCCGATTCGGCATATTTATCGCTCTGATGTTCTTCCCCATCGGCATTTCCCTGGGCTCGGCGGCGGCGCTGATCAGCGCCGGCGCGCTGCTGGCGGTGGCGGCGATCCAGAGCACCATGCCCGTGATCCGGCAAACAATCGACGACGCGGCGCTGAACGTGCTCTACCTGCCGGTAGCCGCGAGCCTGCGCCGCCAGGCCAAGAACCTGATGCAGGTGCTGTTCGCCATCACCTACGGCCTGGCGGGCGTGGCCTTCCTGCTGCTGGAGCACCTGTCGTTCTGGCGTTACTATTACTGGTCAGGGCCGCTGATCGCGATAGCGGCCCTGACCATCGCGCTGGCGGCCTGGATGCGCGGACCCTACGCCGCATCGTTGGCGATAAGCGTCAACCGGCGCCGCTTCGACGAGGCGGAGGCATTTGAGATTAAGGATGACGCCAGCGTGAAGGCGCTCGCCCTGGTCTTCCACGACCCGAACGAGCTGCACGTGCTTCACGCCCTGGAATTGATTGAACACGCGCCGAGCGTGGACTGGGATCCGCATGTCGAGCCGCTGCTGGCGCACCCGTCGCCGGTGGTGCGAGAGACGACGCTGCGACACCTTGGCCGGCCAGAAAACAGCGCGTATGCCGGCCGCGTGGCGCCCTTTCTCGCCGCGAGCGAGCTGCCGGGGCGCGTCGCGGCGATCGACGCCCTCTGCGCCATCCTTGGCCCAGGCGCCGCCCCCCAGGTTGTGCCGTTTCTGGCCGCCCGCGAGCCGCGCGCGCGGGGCGCGGCGGTAGGCGGCTTGATCCTTCATGGCGGCGAGGCGGCATCCGGCGCCGCTATCGACGTGCTGGCGGCGATGCTACACGCGGACGATCCGGCCTGCCGCCAGGAAGGGGCGCGCGTGCTTGGACGCACGAGGGCCGACCCGCTGCGCCCGCTATTGCCGCCGCTGTTCGACGATCCCGACCCTGGGGTGCGGCGCCGCGCGATCGAGGCGGCGAAGGCGCTTGGCGGGCGCGAGCACATACCCCGGCTGGTCGCGGCGCTGGCCGACCACGAGACCGTGCCGGCGGCAATCGAAGCGCTCGCGGTGCTTGGCGACGTGGCCGTGCCGGCTCTTGCCGCCGTCCTGGCGCACGCTCCCGATACGATGCGCGCGAACGCGCCCCGCGCGCTCGAGCGGATCGGCACCCTGGAGGCGCGGATGGCGCTGATGGCGCATCTTGACGAGCCCGACCCTCATATCGGCGCCGCGATCTATCGCGCCCTGGCGACGATACAAGCGCGCGGCCTGGGACCCGCCCCGGCCCCGGAGCCGCTTCGCGCCGCGGTGCTGGCGCTGATCGGCGGCTACTACGCGGCGTACCTGGCGCGAGCCGACCTCAACGCCGCGGGTGACTATGTGTTGCTTGACGATACCCTGGCCAAGCGCATGAGCGGCATCCTGGACCAGGTCTTCTATCTGCTGGCCACGATGTACCCAGGGAAACGGCTCGAACGTGTGCGCGCGGTGCTCGACGATACGGAGCACCGCGCCCGCGTCATGGCCATCGAGCTGCTGGACACGGTGGTGGAGCGGACGATCGCCGAGCTGTTGTTGCCGCTGGTCGAGGGTAAGGCGGACGCGATGGAGCGCGTGGCGTCGAAGCGCTTCGACCTGGCGCCGTGCCCTGTCGGCCAGCGCCTCGCGGCGCTGGCGCGCGGCGGCGACCGCTGGCCGCGCCTCTGCGCCATCTATTACATCGGCGTCCATCGGCACCACAACCTGAGTCGTTTGGTCGATGGGGCGCTGGTGGACGATGACAATCTGGCGCGGGAGACGGCCCTGGTAGCGAACCAGTGGCTGCTGCCTCCCCAGGCATACAGGGAGTTGTTGCGGCAATACGCCGCCGACCCCGGCTGCCCAGCAACCCAGGTATTCGCCGCGTCGATGTTGCGAGTCAAGGAGGTTACGATGACCAGCTCGACCATAGAACGGGTGCTGTTGTTGAAGCGCGTCGATCTCTTCAGCCGCATCCCGACCGAAGACCTGGTCGCGGTCGCGGATGTGGCCGAGGAAGTCGAGTTCGCGTCCGGCGAGACCTTCATCCGGCAGGGCGACGTGGGTGAATGTCTCTACGTGCTGGTGGCCGGCGAGGTGCGGGTAGAGATCGCGGGTCTGGGCGAGGTAGCGGTGCGCCGCCCGACCGGCACAATCGGCGAGATGGCGCTGATCGCGCGGCAGCCGCGATCGGCCGACTACACGGCGATCGGCGACGTCACCACCCTGCGCATCGACCACGATCC
>JANWHV010000207.1 GCA_025450255.1 Chloroflexota bacterium
CTGCACTGAGCGTACTGGAAGGGGATGGTGCGATCGCGGTTGATGCGCAGCCGCGGCGACCAAAAAGCGTCGTCTATCGCCACGGAGGCGTGCGGAACCGGCCGCCAAACACAAGCGGTCCTTCCGGCAGTGGAATCGCGTGCATCCACGAGGTCCATAAGAACCGTGCGGGGGACTGGTGCCTCCAGGCGGCAGCGGAATGCTGCCGTACGGCGCGCGGCGTATACTCCCCCGCTGCCTCCCTTCTCTGCTCGCTACCTGGCTGACTAGCTATGCTAACATGGCGATCGGTGGCGCGGGCGAACCGCCCGTACGTGTCCCCGTTGCCCGGTCCTTGACCCATCCCGGCCGCCGAACCAGCCCACAGTATACGGCGATCTAATCGATTATACAATCGATCGGGCGCACCTGTATGTGCCCAGAATCGATGCGTGACATACGCGTCTTCGACCGCGTTTGCCGGTGGGTAGCAGGTGAACGGAGGTACGTCAGCGTGCGATAGCGATGATATGACTGCTGACGCCCAGCATGCTGGGCTCTGCCTCGACGCGGGCAAGGGCGTCCAGCATCTGGTTTCGGTGGCGTTCGTCCTGCCATCGCGTGTCAAAGTCGGAGAGGAGCCAGCATGGCCCTTCCACAGCCAATAGTCCCTCGACCGTGAATCCAGCCTCGCGCACTTCGTCGGCCAATTCATCGGGGCGATGGAGATAGGCGGTAGTAAACCAGCCCGGTCTATTGTCGGGATTGCGGTGCTGCCCGTCTCGCAGATCCCGATCGACCATCTGCTCGAAGCCGGGATCGTCCAGGCCAAACCCGTTCAAGCCGTCGAGAAGCGAGGCGAAACGTGAGATCGCCGCCGCGAAGAGATAGCCATCTGGCCGTAACACGCGGCGAGCTTCGGCCAGGGCTTCGACGCGGTGAGTACGCTCGGTCAGATGGTAGAGCGGGCCAAGCAAGAGCACGGCGTCGACCGACGCATCCGGCGCGTCGAGTTCGCGAGCATCACCGAGCGCGACGGTATAGCCGTTTGATGCCGCGCGTGCCTGCTCGACGTGCTCCGGCACCACATCCACCAGGTGCACGACATATCCGTCGTCCGCCAGCCAGCGCGCGTAGGCGCCCGGGCCGCCGCCGACGTCGAGGATGCGAGCCGGCGGTCCAGGGAGGAAGCGCCGCAGGATACTCTTGGTCCGCGCTAGCTCAAGCTTGTTCTCTCCGCGCGTAAGGCGCTGGTGCTCGTCCGCCGCGCTGTAATGCGACAGGATCTCCGGGGCAACGTGGCGGGGCGATCTATCGTCCGTCATGCGCTGGATGGTACCACGGAACCACTCGATCGACGACGCGCCGGCGGCGGATACGTTGCCGGCGCACAGCACCAGAACGACGAGCGCGATACATCGGCGCATGCCGGGATCTCCACTCATGCAATCCGGGCGCACGGCTTCCAGTGTAGCGAATACGAAACGCAACCATGCTCATCGCGTCCAACGCGGCCATGGCGCCATGGGCCGCGGCTAGTGTTACACGTTATGCGGTTCCTCGCCCGTCCGTTCGGCCAGCAACCCGCGCACGCGAAAGCGTCCTGCGCGTGGGTACTCCTGCTGGATGTCCAGGACCTCCTTGAGGAAGGGCAGGGTCAGCTGATTGGCCGGATGGCTAGCTGGTCGGGTCCGCTGCTCTTCAAGGCCGGCAAACCCGTCCCGCTTGAGGCTCTCCACAATATGCCACACGTGCTGACGGGACAGCCCGAGATGGCCGGCAATGCTCTTCTGATGCCAGCCCTCATAGTAGAGCCGCACGACCGTCCAGCGCGCCTGATAGGCGTCGTCGAAGTGGTGGAAGCGCGGGATCGGGAGCGGCAACTGCACGGGGATCGGATGGCGCGCCAGGAAGCGCCGGACCTTGTGGTGGTCGGTCCGGTACCCGTACTTGCGCTCAACTATACGCGCGATTTCGCGGTCATGGATGTCGGGGTAGAGCTGCTTCAAATAGAGGATGTAGCCAGCCGCGACCGCTGGGTACGCCCGGCGACTCTCATTGAGGCCTGGCCGCTGGTCGATCAACCCACGCATCCCGGCCTGGACGAAGCGGCGTGCCTTCTCCGCCCCCGCACCGTCTCGTCATGGAGTACGATGTCGCGGATCACCTCGTAGTCATGCTGGATGGGGTCTCTGAAACGCAGGGCTAATGGCTGGAAGTCTTCCGACATGGCCATGTCCTCAAGACGGGCTTGTGCGCTCAGCAGGGGTAGGGGTGGCGCTAATCTGCAAGCGTAGCATAGGCTGCGACAAGAGGCGAAATATGGTCGTTTGCCGCGTTTCGGCCCTAACGGGAGGTCAGTGACGGGAGCGCCGGCATGCCGTGGGCGCGCGACTGGTCGCATGCGGCCTGCACCTTGGACGTAACTCGCCATCAGCCAACGACGTGGGTTGCTGCAATTGCGGCTTGTGTCGTGCGCACCGTATCCCGTCACATGAGATTTGTGCCGATCGCATGCATTCCGAGACCGCTAATTACTGGCGCCATGAAGAGAGACACTGAAATGGGGATCTTGATGAAGGAACGCAGCAACGGCAGCATCCAAGTAGTGGTTGCGGCGCGGGCCGGGATGACTACGCCTCCGAAGAGGTCGCCCGTCCGCCGCTCGCTCGGTGCAGTGCAGCACAGTGCTCGACAACCGCATGCGTGACGAAGGCTACGTGACGGCCATGTCCCACCCGCGGCTGGCGACCGGATCGTGAAGGCCCGCCTAGGCCGTGTCCCCGTTTTGCCGGCACCGGTGTTATAGGGAGTGTCAATCGCGATGTGACACCCGGCCAGCAATTCCCATCGAGCGGACTTCGTTGGGCGCTACGATCGGAGGGAGGTACTACTAGATGCTTTGGACCCCAGCGATCCCGCTTGAGAATTGGCCAGCCGCATCGAGTGCCGAGGCTGCGCTGATTCGCGCCGCGCAGGCGGATCCGGCTGCGTTCGCGCCACTCTACCAGCAGTACCGCGACCGTATCTACGCCTACCTGCGCACGCGGAGTCGGAGTGCCGAGGACGCGGCCGACCTGACCCAACAGGTGTTCCTGCAGGCACTCGACGCCCTGCCCCGCTACCGTCCCCGGCAGGTCCCGTTTGCCGCGTGGCTCGCGCGCATTGCGCACAATCTGGTCGCCAACTATCACCGGCATCACTGGCAGACCATTGCCTGGGACTTCTTGCCGGAGTCCCTGCAACCCATTGATCCAGACGACCTTGAAGGGCACGTGCTCCGCCGGGAAGCAGACGTCCGGCTCGCACAGGCACTGGGCACCTGCAAGCCGGGCACGCGGGAAATCCTGGCCTTGCACTTCGCCGCGCGGCTCACCGTGGCGGAGACGGCCACGGCCGTGGGCAAGAGCGAGGCCGCGGTCAAGAAGCAGATCACCAGGGCCATCCACAGCTTGAAGGAGTACTACCATGACGCATCACAATAACCTTCCCCTGGATCCCGGGGAGGAGCCGCGCGACGCCGCGACGGCGGCCTTGCTCACGGACCTGCACACGGCCTATAGCACCATCCCGCCCGCGGAGCTGTGCCGCGCTATGGACCGCTCGCTCTACGCGCGCATGGCGTCTGCACCCAGCGCCGCGCCTGAGCGCTGCGTTACCCGACGGCTGCCCGCGAGGCCGCGCTTGGGCGGCATGCGCCTGCGGGCGGCATCACTCGCCGCTGCTCTGCTGCTGGCTCTGAGCGCCATGGCCGGGTACCTCCGGCCGAACGGCGTTGCTCCGGTATCCGCCCAAGCCCTGCTGCAGCGCGCGGCGAGCGCGCTGGGTCCGAGCCAGGCGGCCCACTTCGTGTACGACGTCACGCTAACGCCCGGCAGCGAGAAGGCGGGCTCGCTCACCGCGGACGTGTGGGTCCAAACTGATGCGAGTGCCACCCCAGCGCTCTCGGCGCAGACGCTGGCCACCAGCATGGGGGGACAGGCCGATAGCTCCCGCTCTGTCCAGATCGGCCAGCAAACCTACGCCTACGACGCAGGCCATCAGGCGATCCTCATCGCGCCCCTGGCCAGCTCTGATCCGAGTTGGCTGATCCCCACCGGCGTGCTCGACGGCGCAGGCATTGCCCAGGCGATCGCCGCGCTGCAGCAGCGCTCGCCGCAGAGCGTCCAGCTGCTGCCCGCGCAGACCCTTAACGGCGTGCCGGTCGACGTGATCCAGGTCGACGGCTGGACCGACCGGCCGGCCCAGCGCACCACCTTCTACTTCGATGCTCAGAGCTATCTCCTGCGGGGCTTCGACGCGGTGAGCAGTGACCCCTCCTACCCGACCCCAGCCTGGCAAGCTCGGCTCAGCAGTTTCGCCGCCATGCCGGCCGTGTCGGTGCCGGCGCAGACCTTCGCGCTGCATGCTCCCCCAACGGCCCATATCGAGGTCCGCTCCCCTGACCTCAGCGTCTTCGCCACGACCTGCCACAACTCGGCGGACGCCGAGCGTGCTGTCAAGACCGGCAAGCAGAGTCTCCTAGCCGCATGCCAGGCCACGGCTCCCACGATAACGGTCGACAGCCTTGTGGCGGCGCTGATCGCGCCCTTCCAGAGCGTACTGAACGGCGCCCTGGCAGCCGGCCAGATCACCGCCCCGCAGGAGGCGACCGCGATCGCTGCGCAGCAGCAGTGGCTTCGGGCCTACATCACGAGCCCGGGCGGAGGCACCGCGAATAGCCGGCAATAAGGGACAGCAGCGTCCGCATCAATGGCACTGGCCGCGCCGCAGGATTCGGCACTCGCCCAAGTCGTGGTCAACGCATGCCTGGGAGCAGGCGCCGGCCCGTGCAGCCCGTCCGCCAAGAGGAACCGAACACGAGGCGTCAAGAAGGGGGAAGAGGGATGAACAAGACGCGCAGGCGATCAGCGCGTGCCGTGTCCGCGCTCGCTACCAGCTTGCTCGTCACCGCGGGAACGATGGTACAGCTCACGGGCACCACCAGGGCCGGCATGACCGGCACCCGATCAACCACGGCAATCCGCACTATCCAGGTGAGCCGCGATCGGTATGCAGCCCATGTTGAACCGTCGCTTGCCGTGAACGCGCGTAATCCACGCAATCTGCTGGGCGCAGCGCAGTTGATCGGGCCGGGGAGCAATGTCATAGGCACTTTTGTGTCGTTTGATGGTGGGTCTACCTGGCGCGACAACGGTCCGCTGCCTCTTCCGACCGGCACCACCTTCGGTGACGACGTCACCGTCGCCTTCGATGCGCGCGGCACCGGCTACGTCGCGGCGATGATGACCACCGAGGCGCAAGGTCAGTTGAGCCAGACGAACCGGGATATCTACGTCTGGCGCACCATCGACGGCGGACGCACCTTTCAGCCCCCGGTGGCGGCCATGCGCCAGCAGTTTGCCGACCACCCCTGGCTCGCGGAGGGGACATCGGCGGGCGCGGGCGCCGCGACTCTGTACGTGGCCTGGGTGACGCAGAACCACAGCGGGCTCGGCTTCACACGCTCTACCGACGGCGGACGCCACTTCGCCGCGCCGCGCATCGTGAGCACGCCGCCGGGAGGGGTCTCAATCCCCATGGTGGCTGCCGGACCGGCGGGTGCAGTCTACGTGACCTGCCTGACGGCACGCCAGGGCGCGGATACGCCAATGGATGAAGAGGCGGCGCCGGAACACCAGCAGACGCGCGTGAGCACAGCCTCAGGTGCCCCAGCTCCAGGCCAGGAGAATGCACAGGTCGCGGTCGTGGCTTCGCTGGACCGGGGCGATCACTTCGCGCGGCCCACCCTGTTGGGGTCCGTCTCCAGTCAACTGCAGCCCGCGCCCGGCCTGAGCCTTCCCACGGGACCGAGCGTGGCAGTCGATCCGCGCACGGGCACTCTCTATGTGGCCTACATCGTCGATCACCCGGGAACCGCGCCCACCGACGTTCTGCTCAGGCGCTCTGTGGACCATGGACGCACCTGGCAGGCCCCGGTAGCCGTCGCGGTGGGAGCGACGGCTGGCGGAGCGGTCTACTTCCAGCCCCAGCTAGTGGTGGACAGCGCAGGCGACGTCGATGTGTCGTTCTTCGCCCTGGCACATGGCCGCGTCGGCGTCATGCTGGCGCGTTCGACCACCCACGGGGCCGGTTTCGGGCCACTCTGGCACATCACTACCCATCCCTTCGATCCGAGCAAGGCTACGGTTGTAGACGGTTCCAATCCGAAGCATGGCGGCTGGTGGCTCGGGGACTATCAGGGTCTCGCGGTAGGGCCGGGCATGCTCTATCCGTTCTGGAATGATACGCGCACTGGCCACCTGGAGATCTTCGTGGCGGCGATGCCCATCGTGACGATCCAGTGAAGACATGGCGCCGCCGGGCGCACAGGCGCGTCCCCTACAAGCGCCGCGGTAACAGAGAGGAAGCAGAGAGCGCATGGAACAAGACACTCGACCTTCTCGTCACTGGTACACCCCACCATCGGCGTTGTCGATGTGCACAAGGTGCACAGGAGCGGCATAACCGGACGATAGGATGCCAAGTTGCCGCGCGGCAAGCTGAGTATCCCGCGCGGCCGGCCAAGAGCAGAAAGGATGAGGTAGTGGTACGGACGATTGAAGAGCAGGGCCCCTGGCACGGGCGGGCGATTGAGCGCCGGACGATCCTGCAGGCCGTGGGCGGCGCCCTGGTGGGTACAGCGCTTGCCGGTGCGCTGCCGACCCAAGGAGCGGAGGGTGCGCCGGTACACACTGGCGCCGCGGCCACGGAGCTGCAACCGCGTGACGCCTTCCAGGCGCTGATACAGGCGATGGAACACTATCCGCTCGTCGGACTGGGCGAGCGCCACATGCTGCAAGAGATGCACGACTTCATCACCGCGCTGCTCCACAGACCCGACTTGCCGCGGACACTGACCGACATCGTGGTGGAGTTCGGCAACGCGTACTACCAGGACCTGGCAGACCGGTTCGTGCTGTCGGATCAGCCCGTGGCGCGCGCCGACCTGGTGCAGATCTGGCGCCAGATCGGCGACCCGGCCTGGAACGCGCCGGTCTACGAGCAGTTCTTCCGGACGGTGCGGGCCATCAACTGGATGCGCCAGCCGGCGCAGCGCATCCGCATCCTGCTCGGCCAGCCGCCGGTCACGATGAGCCAGCTACTAGCGCGGCCCACGGATAGCCACATCGCCGGCGTGTTCGAGGGCACGACGGACGATCACTCCGCTGCAGTGATCGAACAGCAGGTGCTGGCGAAGGGGCGGCGGGCGCTACTGCTCGCGGGCAGCGGCCACCTGGCCCGCGGCATCCGCGCCGATGACGACAAGCCAGGACATCCGAACGCCATCACGCAGGTGCTCGGGAGGCGCCCCGGCGTCTACTATGGCATCGACCTGTTCATGTTGCCGCCAAAGGGGACGCCGGTTGCCAACCCGAAGGCAGCAAAGATGGCGGACGAGCTGCAGCGCATTGCCGCGAAGTTTAAGGACTGGCCGCGACCGGCGGTAGCCAGCGTGGCCGGGACCTGGCTCGGAAACACCACTGTGACGACGAATACCTGGATCAATGGTCTGGGCTACCGGGCACTCGTGCCGGCAGGCTCGCGGTTCGGCGCCCAGACCGACGCCATACTGTATCTCGGCCCGGGCGAAGTCCTGACTGCCTCCCAGCCCGACCCGTCCCTCTATCACTGGGGTGCCTATCCGGACCAGCTGCGACGCGCCAGTGCTCTCGCGCATGCCGGGGACCAGGTGGCGTATGGTGAGCACTGGGCAACGGTCGATCCCAGCTGGTTCCTGCTGTTTGGGTGACGGTGGACTCTCCAGGCCGCGACGACTACGCGCTTACCGGCAGCCGGATCGCCTGCTGCCGGTAAGCGATCCGCAGTTGGCCGGTTTGCCCCGCCTGGCGGTTGACTTCGCGGCAGCTTCGCTCCGCTAACCCGAAGCGCAACACCTGCGCCCATCCCGATCAGTATCTGTGGGTGAGTGCTGGCCCCGCCGAACATCGGCAGTGGCCGTTTGTCCAGGCTTGACTCTTGGCACCGTCGGGGCACAGATCCGCCATCTCCTGCTCCTGTTGGATAATCCGTACGTTGTGCTTGTGCGGAGCATGACCCTGTGTGGCCAGCCAGTCCCGCGCCTGCGGTTGAGTTCGGTGCGGGATCGCAACGTCCCAAAAACGTCAACAGTCATGTGGCCAGGTCCAACAGTATCATAACACAACATTATAGTTGTGTTATGATACCAATGGATGATCCGAAGACCGGTCTCTTGCCGGAAGGAATTCATGAGGCGTCGTGGGCGGACGTTGTCACTCGCTATGGGTATTCTCCGCGCAGACAGGCATTGCTCGTGGGGCTTGAGGCAGGTCTAGGCGCGCTCCGCCGTGCCGGGTGTCGGCGCGTCTATCTCGACGGCAGCTTCGTAACGGCAAAGGAAAATCCTGGTGACTTCGACGCCTGCTGGGAGAGTGCGGGCGTCAATGGACATCTCCTCGATCCCGTCCTTCTTGTATTTGCACATGGGCGGGCAGCACAGAAGGCGCGGTACGGTGGTGAATTCTTCATCGTGGAAAGTGCCGCCGACCCGCATGGCACCCGCTATATCGACTTCTTTCAACACACTCGCGATGGGACACCGAAAGGGATCATCGCGCTTACCCTGGGAGGGCCACCATGATCGAGAACGAACGTCAGTACCGCATCACCAAGGCATGGGTCGAAAAGTTTGCACGGAGCACGCGTCAGATGGCCAAGCATGGCGCGGCTGCGGATCCTCTGATCCAGGCGGCAATGGTCGCGCAATACGAGAGCCAGATCGAGGAAATGCAGCGCGATATAGCCGAGTACGACGCCTTGCGCGACGGCCGCGTGGCGCACCTGGACGTGGAATCATTGACCGCCCTCCCCGATGCGCTCATTCGCGCGCGCATAGCGGCTGGCCTCACGCAAAAGGAGCTTGCCATGCGCCTTGGATTGAAAGAGCAGCAAATTCAGCGTTACGAGTCGTCCCGCTATAGCGGTGTGAGCCTGGAGCGCGCGCAAGCGGTCGTGGACGCGCTAGGCGTGCGTATTCGTGAACAGCTCACCCTTCCGGTGGCGGGGAAGCAGTCGTAGATGCCCGTGCCGCGCTCGGCACCGCTCTCGTGGCCATCCGTTTCAACCGGCACTCGCTGCCGCGTGTCCAGGGCATGGCTCGCCGCCGGTAAACGGACCTGTGACGCGAGATGAGCGGTTGTCGCACATGGCCCTCCGGCAGCGAGGTCGTGAACGACTCTGGCGGCAAGGGCCGGCTCATACAGTACCCCGCGCGGCGTGCGCTGCTTCGCGCGGAAGATCGGCCAGGCGCTCGTGCATGGTTACGTGTAACCCACCCAATCGGATGCTTAGCGGTGGCGGCGGTGTGGAAGCGCGCCAAATTTCCCCAGGCGCCTGGTCGGCCGCGTTCCGCCGGTCCGCGCACGTTGCGTGTCCGCCGGTGGGGGCGTTACCGCGATCGGCGGTGGCGGTCCCTGAATGGGCGCTTGAACGGCCGCGGTGCGCGCATGATGCGGCAGCCGCAGGTAGACACGCTCGACGATGGTCAGCACCACCGCCAGGATCGGGACGGCAAAGAACGCGCCCAACAGCCCGCCCAACTTACCGCCCACCAGCAGCGCGCCGAAGGTCAGTAGCGTGTTGA
>JANWHV010000208.1 GCA_025450255.1 Chloroflexota bacterium
ACCGGCAGCGGCATTGGCGGCCGAATTACCAAGAACGATGTCTCCGCCCTGCGGAACGGCCCGGCGAGCGTCGAGGCCCGACCGGCCGCCGCGCCGGCGCCCCAGAACGCGTCCCCCACGCCGACCGCCGCGCGGTCGAGTGACCGTGAACAGCGCGTGCGCATGTCCCGGCGTCGCCAAACAATCGCCAGGCGTCTGGTGGAAGCGCAGCACACGGCAGCCATGCTCACCACCTTCAATGAGGTGGATATGACCGCGGTCATGGAGACGAGGAAACGCCGCAAGGATAGCTTCAAAGAGCGTCATGGCGTTGGCCTGGGGTTCATGAGCTTCTTCACTAAAGCGGTAATCGGCGGCTTGAAAGCATTTCCCAGGCTCAATGCCGAAATCCAGGGTGACGAGATCATCTTGAAGTCCTATTACGACATCGGTATCGCGGTCGGCGTCGACGAGGGTCTTGTCGTGCCGGTGCTCCGCGATGCCGACAAGAAGACGTTCGCCGAGATCGAGCGCGACATTCTCGATCTGGCGACGCGCGCGCGCGGCAACACCCTTACGCTGGCTGATCTCGCCGGCGGCACCTTCACTATTACCAATGGCGGGGTGTACGGGTCGCTCCTCTCCACGCCGATTCTCAACGCGCCGCAGGTCGGTATCCTCGGCATGCACAAGATCGAGGAACGGCCAATCGCGGCGGACGGCGCCGTGGTGATCCGGCCCATGATGTACCTGGCGCTGTCCTATGACCACCGCATCGTGGATGGCGGCGAGGCCGTGCGCTTTCTGGTGCGCGTGAAGGAACTACTAGAAGATCCGTTGTCCCTGCTGATCGAGGGATAGGAAGCTCGCGGCGCCAGGCTTTCCTGGCGCCGCCTGAACTCCAGCCGCGGCGGCTATCAGTGCCGCGCCACCGAGCCGACCGCGTCGTCGATTGCCGCCAGCGTCGATGCGTCAAGCGTCACGCCGGCCGCTTGCGCATTGTCGTCAAGCTGCTCCGGCCGGGATGCGCCGACGATTGCGCTGCTGACATTTTTCTGCCGCAGCACCCAGGCGAGCGCAAGCTGACTCATCGTCAAATGCAGGCCCCCGGCAATCGGGCGCAGTTTGTCGACCGCCGCGAGAATGTCCTCGCGCAGATAATCGCGCATCGGCGCACCGGCATCGCCCGCCGCGGCGCGTGAGTCGGCCGGGGGCGCCTGCCCTGGCCGGTACTTCCCGGTCAGAACGCCTTGCGCCAATGGCGACCAGACGATCTGACCGATCCCCTCGCGCTCGCACAGTGGGATGACATCCTTCTCTATCGTCCGATAGAGCATGTTGTATTGCGGCTGACTCGATACTATGCGATCGAGGTCATGCGCATCCGTATACTTGACCGCGGCGGCGATTTGTTCAGCCGTCCATTCGCTGATGCCCGCGTAAAGAATCTTGCCCTGGCTGATCAGATCGTCGATGGCGCGGAGCGTTTCGTCGAGCGGTGTCTCGGCGTCATACCGGTGACACTGATAGAGATCGACATACTCAACGTCCAGGCGCTTGAGCGAGGCGTGGCATTGCTCGGTCAGATGCTTGCGCGACAAGCCGCGCTCGTTTGGCCCATCACCCATCGGCCAGTAGACCTTGGTCGCCAGAAAGTACGAGCTTCGATCGTACGCCCGCAGTCCTCGGCCAAGGACCTGCTCGGCGGCGCCGCGATTATAGGCGTTGGCGGTATCGAAGAAGTTGATGCCCAGATCGTAGGCGCGCCTGATACTGGCAATTGCCTTTTGCTCGGCCACGTATCCGCCATGCGTGAGCCAATTACCGAGCCCGATCGCGCTGACCTTAGCCCCCGATCGGCCTAACCGGCGATACTCCATGTGCCCCTCCATGCCAACCCGCGTTTCCGCGTCAACCGCGGCGTATTTCACAATGCCGAGGTTTCCAATCGATCTTGGGGAAATCCCGACGGCCGCGCCTTCTAAGGATACCGCTCCGGCGCGAAACGGGCGTTTCGTCCGGTACGCGCCACTGAGCTACAGTAAAAGGGGTAGGGTACCGTGACCATGAGAAACGCCGGTATGCAAGCCAAAATCGGAATGCAGGAAACCTATGCAACAACAACCGGATCGCCCAGAGCCGAGCGCCGGACGGAGCAGGGCGGATATTCATATCCACACCACGTTTAGCGATGGCCTGGCGACGCCGGAGCAGGTGATGCGCTTCACCGAAAGCAGCGGCCTTGCCTTGATCGCCGTCACCGACCACGATAGTGTCAGAGGCGCGCATGCCGCGCGCGATCTGCATGCTCGCGGCACGTTCAGCTTCGACGTTATTATTGGCACCGAGGTGACCACGGCGCGCGGCGTACATCTATTGGCGCTGTTCATAGAGGATCCCATTCCATCATTCAAGTCGCTCGAGCATACCATTGAGGCCGTGGCCCGGCAGGGCGGCGTGAGTATCGCGCCGCACCCGTTGAGCCCGCTCACCCCGAGTGTAGGCCGTCGCCAGATCGAACGCCTGATCGGATGCGGCGCGGCGCTTGCCGCCGTCGAGGCGCTTACCCCCTCGCCGGCGGGACGCATTACGCGCGCCAAGATTGCCCGGTTTAACCGCGCCTGGGGATTCGCCGAAGTGGGAGGGAGTGACGCCCATTTCTTGTGCCGAATCGGCACCGCGTATACTGAATTCGACGGCATTACCGCCGCTGATTTCCGCGCCAGTCTGGCCGCCAAAACTACCCGCGCCGGCGAGCTGCCGCTTCCGCACCCGTACGTTCCGCTCAAAGACTACGTTCGGCAAAGCGGGCGCGCGCTTATCCTTAGCCCAGCCGTAAAAGTGCGACGGAAGCTGAAGCGTGGTGCGTGAATCGCCGCGTCACTGGGAACCGCGGTCGTCCGCCACGACGCTCCGCGCGAATTGCACCGCGGCGGCGAGCTGTGGCGCGCTGGGCTGGATACACGGTCGCCGCCGCTTCAACAGATCCAGAGCATCGCCGAGCGGCGTTCCCTCCACGAGGAGATAGGCCAACGCCACCGTCGCGCTGCGGCCGATGCCGAGCGCGCAATGGATCAGGACCGGCTTACGCGCGCGCCGCTGTTCGTCGATAAACCGGCAACACTCGGCCAATTGATTGGGCGAGGGCGTGCTGAAGTCGCGTACCGGCACATGCGCGTATTGGATATCCAGGCTGTGGTACATGGCGCGAAACGAGTCGTCGTGCCGCACGTTCAATACAGCGGCTACTCCTGCCTCGCGCAGAGCGGTGATGTCGCTCTTGTCGGGCTGAGCGCCGACCAGCATATAGTCCGTGATCCAGGAGCAACGGTCGTCAGGACCCAGCATAAGCATGGCCCGTCCGGTCCACGATCATGCCTGGGGCGCGGCTGGTTTCCTGCGCACCGTGCTGTCTACCAGATCCATGAGGTGCTCGGGATTGAAGGGCGTGGCCACGTAGTGATCGATCTTCAGGGGCCGCGCTTCTTGTTCCTCCTCTTGCGGCCGCCGCGCCGACACCACGATCACCGGAATGTCGCTGGTTTCCTCTCCCGCCTTTACCTGACGGACCATTTCCCAGCCTTCCATCTTTGGCAGCGTGAGATCGACGAGCATCAGATCCGGTAGCTCCCGCTTCGCAAGCTCAAGGCCCTTGAGACCATTTTCCGCCTCGAGCACGCGATAACCCTTGAACGTGAGGTTCAAGACGAATATCTTCATGTGCAGCGGGTTGTCCTCGGTCACCAAAATCAGTGGGGCGTCCGGATGTGGTTGCTGCATGACCTGTCTCCTTCGCGCCTGACCTTCATTCCAAAGGTAGGGTTATCCGAATCAAAGTGCCGGCCCCCGGCCGGCTTCGCAGGTAGAACGTACCATTAAGCAATGATACGCGCTCCTTCATGCCCATGAGTCCTAATTTGCCGTTTCGCCTCGACGCGGCTTCACGCGGGTTGAATCCCTGACCCCAATCTTGCATGGTGATCGTCAGGACGTTGGATTTACCTGACAGGCGAACCAGCACGTTTTCCGTTGCGGCATGCTTCCGGGCGTTGGTAAGCGCCTCCTTGATCAGACGGAACACCGCGGTTTCGAGCGCGGGCGGCATTGGGCCGACCTGTCCGACCAGCGAAAACTCAATTTTCCAGCCAATGTCGCTTTCAAGCCGCGTCAGATACTGGCGCAATGCCAGCACCAGCCCGAAATCGTCGAGCGTGGACGGGCGAAGGTCGAATATCACGTTGCGTGATTCGTCTATACATTCGGTGAGCATCGCCATGCCGCGATCCAACGATTGCCGGTCCTCGCCGTCGGGCGCCGTGAAGGCATAGGCCTGCAGATACTGATATGAGCTCACCAACATCTGCGCCAGGCCATCATGCATGTCGCGCGCGATTCGCCGCCGCTCCTCCTCCTGTGAGTGAATCAGCTTGTGGGCCAATACGGTAAGCCGGCCCTCTTTCTCGCGCAGGCTGACGTAGAGTTGCGCGTTCTCGACCGCCGTCGCCACTTCAGCCGCCAGCACCGAGAGCAGAAACACTTCGTCGCCGCTAAATGCGTAGGGCGTTGATGTGTAGAGCTCCAGCACGCCGATGATGCCCATGCGCGTGCTCAACGGCGCGCAGAGCACGCCCTCCGGCGGCAGGCCTGTTTCAAGGGTCGGCGTGTCCATTCCGGCAAGCTCTACGGGGTCGGTGAGCTGTTCGGCGACGCCAGACTCCAGCACTCGCGCCGCGACACTCCGGCGCAGCGCCGGTCGCGCTTCCTGCATCCACCGCGTATCGATACCGATTCCCGCTTCGGGAACCAGCGTGCGGCGCTCGCTGAGCAACATGATGCAGCAGTGGTGGAAATTCAAGGTGCCGGCGAGTTGATGGCGTACCTGGCGCAGCACCTCGTCGAGGCTGCTGACCAGGTTGAACAGTCGGCCAACCTCGTAGACCAGGAACAACTGATTGAGGCTGTGCTGCAGATCGAGGTTGAGCCTGCGGTGCCCCACTGACTCAGCGATAAGCTCCGTTACCGATTCCAGCGCCGACTGCACGTTTGCCGGCAGATCGGTAGCGTCCGTCAGGACCTGCAGAGCGCCCATGGGTAGCCGATCGCGGCCGCGAATTGGAATCGATATGAGCCTTCTGCCCGTCGGCTTATCTTCCTCAAATGGCGCTTTAAGCGTCGTGTGCTCGCTCATGGCGCGGTAGGCTGCCATCAGGGCCTGTCCTTCGAGGAGCACGCCGCGATCGGGCCCCATGGCGCCGATTGCCCGCAATGAACGAACATTCGTGCCTACAACACCTGCCGCCACGGAGCAGCCGGGAAGGAGCGACTGCACGACCTGCAGTGCGTTGTCCGCCATTCCGTCAACGATGTAGTCGCCGGCCATCTCACCCGCCCAACAATATTGATACTTTTGGCTAGTCTATCTTGCCTGATGGGCGGCTGCAATCACCCTGACGGGTAGCACCACTCTGGCTTCTGGAATACATCGCCGCGGCGCCTCGAACGGCCCAGAGTCTTCGTCCGCATCCGCCGACCACCGGCCCGATACTTACCGGCCTTATCGTGACGCTACCGAACTGATTGGTGGTTCGACCGATGACGCTATCGCAATGGGTGTTATCGATCCAGTTCATGATTGCCGGACGACCATCCCACCGACGAGTGGCCTATTGTGGCTGCGTTGCCCTGCGTATATAGTGTGGGCCATCCCACCAGACGGGATGTGTAAACTGGTCAGGCTATCAAGTCGAGGAGGTCGCGCGTGAACCAGGGTTACGGCCAATCGATATCCCAGTCTTTCGCGCAGCAGGGGGAATATCCTGTTCAGGTATTGTTCCCTATGCTGAGAAGCTACAATCGCTTCTACGCCATTCCGCTGATCGGCTACGCGGTCAAGTGCCTCATGTTGATCCCATATCTTATCGCCATGTGCGTCATTGGACTGATCGTCTACGTGTTGCAGTTAGTTGCTTGGATCCCGGTTCTTACTACCGGCCAGTATCCCGAGTGGAACCGAAATCTTGCCGAGGGCTTTATTCGCTACACGAAGCGCTCGACGTCTTTCTTCTATGGGCTCACCGATCGTTACCCTTCGTTCGCATTGCAAGACGAGCCGGGAGGCGGCGGTGACGCGATGATCACATTTGCGCGGCAAGAATCGTACAATCGCTTCTACGCCATTCCAATTGTCGGTTACGCCGTCAAAGCGATTATGTTGATCCCCCATGCCATAATGTTGTACTTGCTCGGCATCGTCGTCGGCATTGTGCTACTGATCTGTTGGATTCCGGTGCTTTTCACCGGCCAGTATCCCGACTGGGCTCATAGACAGGTCGGCGGCTATATCCGCTGGCTAACCCGTGTAATGGCTTTCGGGCTTGGCCTCACCGACGTCTACCCGCCGTTTTCGCTCGCATGATCTACCGATGTGTCGTGACTCCGTAACTGACGGAACGAACGAGATGTCTCGCTACACATCTTGTTCCGGCGAAACCGGGCTTCCGGCTCCGCCGGCCGACTATGAACCTTCGCGCGAAACGACCGATCACCGGCACGTATCGACGCACGGCTACCCGATTCACGATACCCTTATTGCGGAGCGGCTTTCTACTGGTCACGCAGGCAACGAAGGGTGATGCGATGCACTGCCGGCGGTGTGGCAACGACGTAACGGTCGGCGCGCGCTTCTGTTCCCGCTGTGGCGAGAGCGTGGACGCTGAGGTCGTGCCCGTGGTTGCTGAGAGCCTGGACGCCGGGCCTATAGGCGGCGAGGCGCTTGGTTCATTCCCGTCCTACGTCCACTATGAGGGCTACGATCCGCTTGGCGTGGAACCGGAAGATCCGCCGCCGCCAGGATTCTACTATTGGCCGCCGAAAGCGCCGGCGTCAGAACCGTTGGATATTGCCCCCTATGTTCGGATGGAGCCCGCGGCGCGGAGCATGACCGCCGCGCCGTACGCACCCTATCCGCCGAGTGTGCCGTCATACGCGCCGAACATGCCCTACACAGCCTATCCAGGCAATGCCGTATATGCGGGAACCGTGCCGTACTGGCCGCCGCGATTTATCGAATCGCGCTATCCGCCGCACGTATTGGTGACCGCGACGCCACTACGCCGCCTCGCGGGATATGTGCTCGATTGGCTGCTCCTGATCTGTACGTTGGGGATCGGCTGGCTGGTCTGGTTCTGCACCACCGCGCCAAATGGGCAGACGCCGGCTAAACAGATCCTGGATATGTATGTCATGCGGGAGGACGGGACACGCGCCGGCGGCAGATACACCTGGTCACGCCAGATGCTCGTCAAAGGGGGCATCCATCTGGTGAACGTGTTGACGCTCGGTCTTCTTTGGCTCATCTCCGCCATGTGGTGTCTATGGGACAAGGATCGGCAGTGCCTTTGGGACAAACTTGGCACCACGTACGTCGCCTACTCTCCCCAGAAGTTCAAGCCGATGACGGCACGTGAGATCTCGCAAAGCCGCGCCACTACGCCGTACCCGGATCCGCGTCGATTCTGACAGCCGGCCTCCTCCTCGGCTTTTCGGAATCGGCGCACCGGCATACTTGACAGTGGGGCCAAAAGCGCCCACACTGAACTTGTACAGACAAGTTTGCCCGGCATCCAGGGAGCTGTCCAACGCCGCACTCATCCGCGGGCCAACCGATCGCGACCGACGGCGCGGCGCTGCCATTGCATCGCCGGATCACCGAGGAGATTCGCCGGCTGATTTATGCCGGCGAATTGCAGCCTGGCGATCTTCTCCCGTCCGAGCACGCGTTGATGCTCAAGCACGGCGTATCGCGCGGCACCGTGCGGCAGGCCCTTGCGGCGCTCAGGACCGACGGCACGATTGCCGGCTCGCGCGGCAGGCCCATGGCCGTCCAGGGCACGCAGCTTACCCAGCCGCTCAATGAGTTGATTAGCTTTTCCGCCTGGCTCCGCGCCCTCGGCATGGTTCCGTCCGGGCAGGTGGTCGAGTTTGGACCGCGCCCCGCCGATAACCGTACCGCCGCCCTGCTGGGCATTGAGCCCGCCAGCCCGGTTTTCCAGCTTGTGCGCGTTCGCTTCGCGGATGGTCAGCCCTTGATGATCGAGCGCACGACGTTCGTTCACCATATCGGCCGGCTTGTAGCCGCGATGGATCTGGAAAAGCATTCTATCTACGAAGAGTTGGCGCGACAGGGCGTTTTCCCTGCCTCGGCGCGACATGCCATAGGCGCCGTGTCGGCTTCGCGTCTTGACGCTCGTCTACTGACGGTGTCCCCGCGCACTGCCCTGCTCCGCATTCGCCGCCAGGCATTCTCCAGGGCCGGCGAGGCGCTGGAATGGTCGGACGATCGCTATCGGGCCGACCGCGTGGATTTCGCAATCGAAAACACCGTGAGTGGGCCTGGCGTCATACGGCGTCTGGCATGAGAAGGGGGATCGAGGATGCCGTACGCGGATTCCGCCGCTACCGCCAAACGCTGGGCTACTGAACGCGCCGTCTTGCTCTGGGCTATCTTCGCGGGCGATCTGCCGGAAGGCGATGCGCGCGGGTTGGCGGCCGGCGTGGCGTCAATTCGCGCCGACGGGGGGCGTATCGCCCTCGTCGTCAGTCCGGGACACGCGGCGACCGGCGCGGAGCACGCCCTTGCCGATCTCGTGGTCGATGGACCTGTGGCGCCGTCACCGTTTGGCTTGTTCTCGGCGCTGCAGGCCGCGGCAATGACCGACATCAGGTTGCTTGGCGTTTTGGGGGCGTCCAGACCCGCAATCGAAGCCGGGCACCGTGCTGGGGCGGGCGCTATACTGGGCCTGGCCGAAGCCGGCCCTGGCCCGCGCCGGCCCCTGCTCGACGCGCAGCCCGATTTGATTGTGACAGCCGCGGACTTCGGCAGCGTGGATCGCGTCCGCTATGGCAGTACGCGGGCGCATCGGCAGCGCGTGCTGCTGAATCCGGGGCCGTCCGTGGTCAGCGATCGCGTCCATCGCGCCGTGGGCGGCCCGGATCTCTGCCACCGCGAACCGGAATACCCGGACCTGCTGGAAGGCATCAAGCACAAGCTGCTTCGCCTTGCCGGCGTTGACCAGGATTGGGCGATGGTCATGCTTGCCGGCAGCGGCACAGCCGCCATGGAGGCGATGACCGGCGCGGCGGCGCGGCCCGGGCGCACGCTGCGTGTCTGCCGGAACGGCATCTCCGGCGCACGGATCGCGACCATCGCGCGGCGTCTGGGCACCGGGGTCGTGACGGTCAGTTCGACTGACGTGCTGCCCATCGACCCGGCCGGCGTCGCCGCGGCGCTGGACGCCGATCCGCTCATCGATGCCGTGGCGGTGATCCATCATGAGACCACGACCGGGCTGCTCAACCCCGTCCATGAGATTGCCGCCGAGGCCAATGCCCGCGGCGTGTTGACCCTGGTCGATGCCATAAGCTCATTCGGCGCCGAGGAGCTGCGGCTTGCCGGCTCAGGTATCGACTTCGTGGCCTCGACCTCAAACAAGTGCCTGCATGGGCTACCTGGCGCGGCCTTTATCCTGGTGTCGCCGCGCGGCCAGGAACGTATTAACCAGGTTCCTCCGCGCTCGTTGTACTTCGACCTGCCTGGCTATCTCAAGGCCCAGGCCAAGCGCACCGTGCCCTTTACGCCCGCGATCCCCGCCATATACGGCCTGGACGCCGCCCTGACGAACTGCTCGACGAAGGGCTCGAACACCGTCAAGCCTATTACCAGGCCAGGATGGATTATCTGGACCGTGCGTTCACGCGGTTGGGGCTGCAAACGCGTGTTGCCCCGCTCAATCGCTCGCGCTGCGTGCGCAGCCTGCCCTTGCCCGAGGGGATCGCTTACGACAAGCTGCACGACGCAGTTCGGCAAGACGGCTACGTCATCTATGGCGGCCTCGGCGAGGCCGCGAAGACAAGCTTTCGCGTGTGCGCCCTTGGCGCGCTGAAAATCGAGGCGTTGGAAGGCTTCATCGCCTCGCTTGAACGTGCCATGAACCGGCAGCCGGCCCTCTCCGGCGCCTGAGGAGTAATGATGCTCGACGAGTCTATCGCGATCAACGCGCGGGAGTACCGTTTGCCAAAACGGCCCACCGTGGTTATAACCATTGACGGCTCCGATCCCGCGTACATCGACGATAGTCTGGCGCGCGGACTGATGCCACGCCTCGCCGCAATGCTGGCGCACGGCGGAGCATATCATCTTGGCCGCTGCCAGATGCCGTCATTTACGAACCCGAACAATATCTCGATTGTCACCGGCGCGCCACTTCACGTGCATGGCATCGCCGGCAATCACTTCCTCGCCCCGTCCGGCGAGGAAGTACAGCTTTCGGACCCTGACTTCCTGCGCGCGCCCACCATTCACGCCGAGATGCACCGCGCCGGCGTAAAGGTCCTGAGCATTACCGCCAAGGACAAACTCCGCCGCCTGCTGGCCAAGAATGACGTGCCTGGCACGAGCGCCGAAAAGGCGCACGAGAATCCCATTCCCGCCTATGGCGTTGAAAACGTGCTGGAGTTGGTTGGCCGCAAGAATCCAGGACCATACGAGTGGGACATGAGCCACTACGCCCTGGAGATCGGTCTGGCGGTGTCGCGCAAGGTCGGCCCGCTTGACCTGTTGTATGTGTCGCTGACGGACTTTGTCCAGCACAAGGACGCGCCCGGCGGCGAGATGTCGGACAAGTTCTATCGCCGGTTCGACGAATTGCTCGGCGACTACCTCGACATGGGCTACGTGGTGGGCATGGTGGCAGACCATGGCATGAACGCCAAGCAGCATGTCGACGGCTCGCCGCGCGTGCATTACCTGGAGGATGTGCTGGAGGCAGCTGGTATCCATCAATACAACGTGGTGCTGCCGATTACCGATCCCTACGTGGTGCATCATGGCGCCCTCGGCTCGTTCGCCTGGATCCACGTACCCGATAAAGACCTCAGCGCCGCGCGGGCCGTGGTATCGGTTCTCGACGGCGTCGAGGAAGTCTACACGCGTAAGGAAGCGGCGGTCATTTACCAGCATCCCGCCGACCGCATCGGCGATCTGTCGGTGGCGTCGGACGCGCGGACCGCGCTGGGAAAGTCCGCCGCCAAGCACGACCTGGCAGCCGTCGCGAGCGGGTTACGCTCGCACGGCGGGCGCCACGAGCAGATCATCCCGATCATCGTCAGCCATCCGCTGTCGCCGCGTTACGCGGCATGGCACCAAAGCGGCGTCAGCAACATGGACATACACGACCTGGTACTGAACGGAGTGCTCTAAATTATGGCCACGCTTACAAAGCCTTTCTACCGCCTACCCACTTTCCTGAAAGGCGAAGAAACCTGGGGCCCGGCCGATGTGGACGTGCGCTATCCGTATACGGGCGAGATAGTCGGCTCCGCGCCCGCCCTCTCGCGCGACCAGATTGTCGGCGCTCTTGAATATGCTCGGGACACGACAATAGATCTGTCGCGGCACGAGCGGTCGCAAATCCTTTTCCGCATCGCCGATCGCCTTCAGGCCGAGGAGGAGAGCTTCGCCCGCCTCATCACCTGGGAATCCGGCCTGTGCATCAAGGACACGACCTACGAAATGCGCCGGGCGCAGGACGTATTCCGCTTCGCCGCCATGGAGGCGCTGCGCGATGAGGGCCAGGTATTCGCTTGCGACACGTCCGCTAACGGCAAGAAGCGCCGCGGCTATACCCTGCGCGAGCCGTTGAGGCTGGTAACCGCCATAACCCCCTTCAATCATCCGCTCAATCAGGTCGCGCACAAAGTGGCGCCCTCGATCGCCACGAACAACACCATGGTGCTCAAACCGTCATGGCGGACGCCCCTTGCCGCGTTGGCGCTTGCCCGCATCATGCGCGAGGCCGGCGTACCCGCCGGCATGGTCACGATCGTCACCATGGACCCAACGGACACCGAGGACATCGGGCCGTTGTTCTGGAAGCATCCCGACGTCGATCTGGTCAGCTTTACCGGCAGCACCGCCGTCGGCAAACGCATAGCCAATGAGATGGGCTATAAGCGGGCAATCCTCGAACTGGGCGGCAACGATCCTCTAATCGTCCTTGCCGACGCGGATCTCGACGAAGCAGTGAGGCTTGCTACGTACGGCGCCTTCAAAAACTCAGGCCAGCGTTGTACGGCGGTTAAGCGGGTTATCGTGGACGAGGCGGTTGCCGACGAGTTCGCGACGCGCCTGGCCGCGTCGGCGGCGAAGCTTGTCTCGGGCGATCCCATGGACCCGGCGACCGATGTCGGCACGGTGATCAGCGATCGAGATGCCGCCGAGTTCGAACGGCGCATGCAAGCGGCTATCGACGAAGGCGCGAAGCTGTTGTACGGCGGCGATCGCAAAGGCGCTCAGATTGTACCCGCAGTCCTCGATCGCGTGCGGCCGGAATCGGACCTGGTCAGCCGCGAGACATTTGGTCCATTCGCGCCGATACTCCGTGTCTCCGGACTCGACGATGCGATCGAGCTGGCCAACGCCACGCCGTTTGGCCTGTCGTGCGGCGTGGTCACCAACAATTTGCAAGCAATTAATCGCTGCGTGCGCGAGTTGCGGTGCGGCACGGTAAACAGTCGTGAGGTGCCCGGCTATCGCACCGAACTGACGCCATTCGGCGGCGCCAAGGACAGTGGCCTGGGCGTGAAAGAGGGTGTCGTCGAGGCCATGCGCGCCATGACGTTCACCAAACTCTATACGCTGCCGTGGGATTGAGGTTGCATTGCAGCGCTTGAAACGCAGCGCCACGATCGTGTCGCGGACCGATATCGCGCTCATGCCTCAGCGGCCGTCGATCGGGCGCGCCGGCCGCCGTCGCGCGGCCGGCCGCCTGTAGCCATGGAGCAACTCGTACCGGCGCCGGATGGGCGTTTACCTGAAGTTGCCGAGGTC